>JADGPN010000055.1 GCA_017882465.1 Solirubrobacteraceae bacterium | reverse complement strand
GCAGGTGGCCGAGGTGCCGCGGTGAGGCGCCTGGCGACGTTCACCCTGAGCATGTATCCGCTCGCGTTCCGGCGGCGCTACGGGCGACGAGATGGCGGCGCTGCTCGAGCAGTCGCCGGTGCGGTTCTCGACTCTGCTCAACCTCACCCGCGGCGCGGTCGGGGCGCATCTGCACCCGGCCGACGGGCTCGGCGCGATGCTCGACGGTGAGCGGCTGCGTGCCAGCACAAGCGCCGTGCTCGCCGCAGCGATGGTGCTGATCGCCGTAGCCACTGCGCTGTGCGCGATCGCCCTGCAGATCGACGCGTCGCGCCTCGCCGCCTCGCCGAACGGGCCGCTCGCCGCCCCCCGACGAACCTCGCCCTGGCGATCCAGGTGGTGGTGATGGTGATTGCGGGGACGATGGCGACGGTCACCACGCGGCGGGGCTGGCGCGCCGTCCACTCGTGACGGCCCGTGACAGACTCCCGGTCTTGAGGAGCGATCGCTCGACGACCACGAACGAGAGGTGATGCTCGCCTCGGCGCCGCTACGGGCGAGGAGGTCCTCGAATTCGCCGCCGAGGCGTCCGCGATCGGATCGAGTTCCCACCGGAGCCATAACTCGGCGTGCGTGACCCTGCGGACCCACGTATGATCGACAACAATGCCCACCCTCTCGCACGTGCCCGTCGGCGCACTCAGCGTGGAGCGCTTTGGGTCCGTGCTCCCGCCCGCTGATTACGAGCGCTTCCTGCGCACCGTGCAATGGGGCCGCGAGAACTTCGATGGGCGTGTCGTGTGGAACGTGAACTCGACCGCCCAAGGCGGCGGCGTGGCCGAGATGCTCGTCTCGCTGCTCGCCTACGCGCGCGGGGCCGGCATCGACGCGCGCTGGGTCGTGATCGGGGGCAACGCCGACTTCTTTGTCCTGACCAAGCGGATCCACAACTTCCTGCACGGCTCGCCGGGCGATGGCGGCGACCTCGATGAGGACGAGCGCCGCGTCTTCGACGAGGTGACTGAGCGAAACGCCGCCGAGTTCCGGGAGCTCATCCAGCCCGAGGACGTCGTGATCATCCACGATCCGCAACCGGCGGGCTTGATCCCGGCGATCCGCGACATTGGCTGCCCGATCGTGTGGCGCTGCCACGTCGGCCTCGACCAGCCCCACCCGCTCGCGCGCAGGGCGTGGAGGTTCCTCATCCCCTACGTCCGCGACGCGGACGCCTACGTCTTCTCTCGCCGGGCCTTCGCCTGGGAGGGCCTCGACAAGGAGGCCGCGATCATTCCGCCGTCGATCGACGCCTTCTCGCCCAAGAACCAGGAGCTCGACGTCGACCGCGTGCGCTCGATCCTCACCGCCGCCGGGCTCAACGACGGCGACGCGACCGGGTCGCCGACGTTCACGAACTTGGACGGGAGCCCCGGCCGTGTCGACCGCCCCGCGCAGCGCTGGGAACGGCGCCAGCTGCGCCCGTCCGACCGCGTCGTGGTCCAGGTCTCGCGCTGGGACTCGCTCAAGGACCCGATCGGGGTGATCCGAGGCTTCGCGCAGCACGTCGCGCCCGTGGTGCCCGACGCGCACCTCGTCTATGCCGGGCCGGCGGTCGAGTCGGTGACCGACGACCCGGAGGGGGGCGAGGTGCTCTCGCGGGCGATCGCTGAGTACGAGGCGATGCCCGACGAGGTCGCCGAGCGTGTGCACCTCGTCGCGCTGCCGATGGACGACGTCCAGGAGAACGCTGCGATCGTCAACGCGCTGCAGCGTCGCGCCGACGTGGTTGTGCAGAAGAGCCTGGCCGAGGGCTTCGGGCTCACCGTGGCGGAGGCGATGTGGAAGGCGCGCCCGGTCGTGGCCAGTCGGATCGGGGGCATCCAGGACCAGATCGTCGACGGAACGACTGGGATCCTGCTCGACGATCCGCTCGACCTGGCCGCCTACGGCACCGCGGTCCGCTCGTTGCTCGACGATCCGGCACGGGCCGAGGCGATGGGACGCGAGGCGAACCAGCGCGTGCGCCAGCGGTTCCTCGGCACGCGCACGCTCATACAGGCCATCGAGCTCTACGAGCAATCCATCCGCGGCGAGGCGCACGAGGGGCCGGGAGCCGACTAGTTAGTGGTCGGCCCCGAGTCGAACCTCACCGTGGCGGTGACCGGTCCGACGGGGACATTCGGCTTCGGCCTGATGCCGTTGCTGCAGGCCGACGAGCGGATCGTCAGCCTCGTCGGTATCGCCCGGCGGCCGTTCGATGCCAGCGAGCACGGTTGGACGAAGATGACCTACCGCCAGGGCGACGTTCGCGACCGCGCGGCGCTGGAGTCGGCGTTCCAGGGCGCCGACGTCGTCGTCCATCTCGCTTTCATGATCACCGGGGCAGCGTCGCGAGAGACGATCCGGCGGATCAACGTCGAGGGCACCCTGAACGCCTTTCGTGCGGCGGCCGCGGCGGGCGTGCGGCGATTCGTGTTCGCGTCGTCGATCGCGGCGTACGGCTTCCATCGTGACAACCCGATCGGGATGACGGAAGACTGGCCGGCTCGGCCGGCCGCCCACCTGTTCTACGCCCAGGAGAAAGCGGAGATCGAGCGGCTGCTCGAGCAAGAAGCCGCCGGCCATGTCGGGCTCGAGCTCTATCTCCTGCGCCCGCCGATCGTGCTTGGACCCGATGTCGTTGGCGGCAAGGACGTCATTCCCAGACCATTCGCGCCGATTCTGCGGGGGCTCGGCGCCCTGGTCGGACGGCTGCCCCTACCGGTGATCACGCTGCCGGTACCGATCCAGTTCATCCACGAGGATGACGTCGGGCAGGCGCTTCTGCTCTGCATCGTCGGCGCGGGCCCTCCCGGTGTGTACAACATCACCGGCGACGGCGTACTGAGCGGCGCGCAGCTGGTGCGCGAGCTCGGTCTGACGCCGATTCCGGCCCCGGCGCGCCTCGTGCGCATCGCCGCGCGCGGTGTTGCGGCCCTGCCCTTCGCCCCGCCGCTCGCCGGATGGGCGGAGGCGTTCAGCCACCCGGCGATCATGGACGCGGGCAAAGCCAAGCAGGAACTCGGGTGGCGCCCCCGGTACAGCAGCCTCGAGGCGCTGCGCGACACCCTGAACAGGGAATCGTGATGGGACGTCTGGGCGGCACCGCCAGCATCGACATCGATGCCCCGCTCGAGGAGGTCTGGACGGTCGTCGCGGACGTGATGGCGGCGCCCGAGTGGCAGGGCAGCCTCGACAAGGTGACAGCGCTCGAGCACGACGCCGACGGTCGTCCCACGCTTCTCGACACCGAGGTCGACATCAAGGTCAGGCGGGTCAAGTCACGTGTCCGCATCCGCTACGAGGGGCCGACGCGTCTGTCCTGGACGCAGGAGAACGGCGACATGAAGTCGGTCGACGCGGTCTGGGAACTCGAGGACCTCGGCAGCGGGCGCACGCGGGCGAGCTACAGGTTCGATGCGGATCCCGGCCGCATGCTGGGCTTGGTCATCCGCGGTCCGGTGGAGACGGCGACGCGGGCGATCTTCGTCAGCGGACGTCCCGGGGAGCTCAGGCGGCGAGTCGAGGACGGATGAGCGCTATTGGCCTATCGCGCCGCCGACGTCGCGTGCGCCAGCGCCGCCAGCTCGAGCAGCGACGTGACCATGCCGTCCCTGAGTAGCTCAAGGTCGGGCACCGTGGCGCGATCGGCGCATAGCCCGAACGTGACGCCGCCGGCATAGGACACGACGGCGATCCCGAGTGCATGCTCGGCCGCGAGCGGCACGGTCGGCACGACGTCGACCATCGGCGCGCCGAACGCGTACAGCCGACGGGGCGAGGTCGGGACGTTGGTGATCGTGATGTTGAACAGTCGCTTCGCAAACAGCGAGCGCGCGAGACTCGCGTGGAGCACCGGCGGCGCCAGCTCGGTCAGCCCGGTCAAAGTGCTCGACGCAAGCGCCTGGCCGCCGGCCTTGCGCTTCTCGGCCACGGCGCTCACCAGCTCGTAGCGGCGCAGCGGGTCGGCCTCCGCCACCGGCAGGTCGACGAACAGGGAGGAGACCTTGTTGCCGAGCTCGCCGTGGTCTCCCTCGCGGCGAATGTTGACTGGCACCATGGCGCGCAGGCCCTGGCGTGGCGGATCCTCGCCGCGAGCCAGCAGAAGCCCGCGCAGCGCTCCAGTCGCCGCGGACAACACGACATCGTTGACCTTGCCGCCAAGCGCCGACCGGATCTCCTGCAGCTCCCGGAGATCGACGTGAACGGTGGCGATCCGTCGCGTCGCGCCGATCGGCACGTTCAGGCTCGACCCCGGCGCCGCGATCAGCTCGTCGCGGACGAGCAGCTCGATCACGGCCCGCGAGCGCTCCAACGCCTCACGGGGATGCGCCAGCGCACGGGCGCCGCCGCGAGCGGCTGCCAGACCAGCGCCCGCCACCAGGCCGACAGACGCGGGTGCATGTGGGAGCCACCCGGGCCAGGCCTCGACGGAGGCCGCGCCCGGCACCGGGTTGGGCGCTGGAGCCTCGGGCGGGGCGAGCTCGGCGTCGAGCAGCAGGTCGACCGCGTCGACCGATCCGACGCCGTCGACCAAGCAGTGGTGAGTCTTGCACACCAGGGCCCAGCGGCCGTCCGCTAGGCCGTCGAGCAGCACCATCTCCCACAGCGGACGGCCGCGGTCCAGACGGTGCGAGTAGAAGTCGGAGATCCAGTCCAGGAACTCGGGCTCATCACCCGGCGAGGGCAGCGTCGCGTGACGAACGTGGGCCTCGATCTCAAAGTGCTGATCGGGCTCCCACGAGGGCCACGACAGCCCCCCGGTGCGAGGCACACTGAGCTTGTGCCCGTACCGCGGCAACAGGCCCAGGCGCTGCTCCAGATGCTGACGCACCTTCCCAATCGTCGGCGCCCCAGCGCCGGCGGGCGGCGCGAACACGAGCGCGCCGCCGATGTGCATCAGCGCGCTGTCGTCGGCCTGTTCGAGCTCGAGGAATGTCGCATCGAGCGCTGTGAGCTGGTCATTGGCAGACATGGTCTTCGGTTCGTTTCGATTGCCGTCGGTGGGATCAGGCGCGATATAGCGCGGCTGCGACGGTGATCCCCGCCCCTGCCGAGACGAACAACACCGTGCTGGCCTCCGCCAGTCGCCCCGACTCCAGCGCCACCGCGGGGGCGGCTGTGTGCGCGCTGCTGAGACCGTCCGGCAGCGGCGCGACCCGCTCGCCGGACACACCGAGGCGCCTGGCGAATGCGTCGGCGAACCCGGGGACCGATGCGGTGGCGACGAGCAGGTCGACTTCGCCGAGGTCGAGCGCCTGCGCGGCCGCCAACTCACGGGCGGTCGCCTCGGCGCACTCGAGCACGCGGGCGGCGTAGGACTCGGCGATCTCGACGGTGAGGATGTTCCGGCCGTGACCGGCGAGCCCACCCCGGGCGTCCTCCTGCCAGCCCACGGCGCTCTGGAACAGCTCAGCGAACTCGGGGAACGTGGCGAACCGGAACGCCGTGAAGCCCGCGCGGGAGTCGTCCGCGCTCAACAAGACGGCACCGCCCACCCCGGGGAAACGAAACCCTTGAGAGATGCCGGGTTCAGGGTCCATGTCGCTCGCAACCACCATCCCGAGCTCGGCCGTCCCCGATGCCAGCATGCCGTCGACCAGGTGAATGCCCGTCAATAGGCCACAGGCCCCGTTGTAGACGTCGAACGAGAACGTTCCATGGCCCGCTACGGCTGGGTGGCCCAGGTTCGCGCCGATGTCCTCCTGGATCAACGACGCGAACGCCGGCTCGCTGAGGATCTTGTCGTGGTAGATGCCAGCGTTGATCAGCAGGTCCAGCTCCTCGGCGGTCCGGTTCGCGCGCTCCAGGCACGCGCGGGCGGCGGCGTCGGCCAGCTCCAGCGCGCCCGGGGTCATCGACCGTTGGTGCGCGGTCGCGGTCGCGGTCGCGCTCGCCTCAATGATCGTGCCCATAGCGCTCCACCAGCTGATCGACCTTGAAGATCACGATCCCCACCTCCAGGCCCGAAGCAATAGCGAGGAGCATGACTCTGTCGTCCTTGGCGAAGCGGCCCTCCCTCAAGTACTTCCACATGGCGACGAAATGCGTCGTCGAGGACGTGTTGCCGAACTCGTTGACGGTCACGACCACGTGCTTCGGCGCGTGACCCATCCTCGCGTAGAACTCCTCCGAGCCTTTCTGGATCGCCCGCGTGGAGGTCTGATGTGGAATCAAATAGTCGATCTCGTCGAACTCGAGCCCGGCCTGATCGAGCGCCTCGCGCAGCATCGGCACCGTGTCCTCGATCCCGACGTCGTGGATCGTCCTGGCATCGCTGTACATCGACACCCCGGGCCCGATCTTGGCCGGAAACGCCAGGCACAGGCGGCTGTGCTCGGCCAAGGTCGTGAAACCAGCCACCTCGATCCCGGGCGCGCCCTCCGGCGCCCGCTCCAGGATCGCCGCAGCACCGGCGTCGCCGAGCGTCAGCGAGGCGAGCTGCTCGTCCATCACCGTGCGCACCTCACGCGCGGCATTGACACCCAGCTGTGAGATGTACTCGCCGCTGACGACCATCCCACGCCGGATCCGGCCCTGCCGGATCATGTCGTTGAGAATGAATACGCCGGTCACCATCCCCGCGCAGGCGTTCGAGATGTCGAAGCTGATCGCGTGCCGAGCGCCGAGCGCTTCCTTGAGCGACACGCTCAGCGGCGGATCGAGCTGCCACCGCAGACCACCGACATAGTGGCTGATGCTCGATACGATCAGCACGTCGAGGTCCTCCGCCGCACAGTCCGCGTACGCCAGGGCGTCGCGCGCCGCTCCGAGCGCAAGCGTGTACGAGTCCTCGCCCTCGCCGGCGATACGCCGCTCGCGGACGCCCGTCAGCCGCTCGAGATCAATGCCGGTTTGATGCTCGGTGCTCGCCATCAGCTCTTCGCTGCTCAGGCGCCGCTCCGGAAGCGAAGCGCCGATACCGACGAAACGGCTCGTGTAGCCGCCGTCGCGGGGTGAGGCGTCCGTGCCGCCCTCCATCGCCATCCAGTGCTCGCTGCCGTTGACTGACCTGCCGCCGCTTGTCTCCATCGATCCAGTGTGATCAGCCACGCGAACCCTGCAACCGTGGTAACTACTCACCTCGTCACAGGACCGCCTCGAGGAGCATTTGAGGCGAGCGGGGCGCGGCGAGCGGGCGCGCAGCACAGCGCGCCTGGAGCCCACCGGACGCAGCCGGTCACAGCCGGCGCCGGGAACGTCTGCGATCAGCCCTCGACGACGAACACGTCGAGCGTTCGGGGGCCGTGCACGCCCTCGACGCGCACGAGCTCGATGTCCACCGTGGCCGATGGGCCGGAGACCAGCGTGATCGGCCGCCCTTCCGCGGCGACTCGCGCCAGCGCAGCCACGCCGTCGGGCACGGACGGGACGATGTCGTTCAATCTGACCACGCACAGGTGGTAATCGGGCACGAGCGTGAGCGCGCGGCGCCCAGAGGCACCCGCCCCGTCGAGCACGATCGTGCCTGTCTCGGCGATCGCCAGCGCGCAGCCTGAGAGCACGCCGTCCAGCTCGTCGAGCTGACGAGCCGAGAGCTGCGGGTCGTCCCGCACCAAGTCAACGCCCTCGACCGTCCACGGCGGAGCTCCAGCGGGTACCGCGATGCGGCGCGCCTGGCGCTGCTCGCACGCGGTCACCAGCGCGCCCAGCAGCTCCTCGCCGCGCACGCGCCTGACGGTCGCCCGATAGTCCGCAACGCGCTCGCAGAAGAGGTCGACTGTGGCGCAGTCGCCGCCGGCCCCGAATGCGCCCGCTTCACGGTAGGCGCGCGGGACCTCCGGGGCCTCGGGCGACGAGCCCAGAGCGGCGCGCACGCGTGCCAGCACAGCTTCGCGTCCATCACTCACGGTCCCGCTCCGTCACCGCGGACGGGCCGCGCCGGGCGCGAGCGCCACCATTCCCGGAAGCTCTGTTCGGGTACCTCAGGGAGGCCCCGCATCGCCGACCAGCCGGGGAGCGCAGCCGCCACGATCGGCCCGCGGCCCAGCCGCGCGAGTTTCTGAGCCTGCTCATAGCGCCGCTGGGAGCCGAATACGCGGCCGACCGTCTCCATCGCCAGCGCCTCAGGCGACACCCGGCTCTTGTACTCGCGCACCACTCGCCCGCGCAGGTGAAGGAGCACGGACGGAATGTCGATCTTGACCGGGCACACCTCATAGCAGGCGCCACACAACGACGACGCGTACGGCAGCGTCGGCGCGTTCTCCAGACCCCGCAGCTGCGGCGTCAGGATCGCCCCGATCGGACCGGGATAGACCGACTCGTAGGCGTGCCCGCCGGTACGCGAGTACACCGGACACGAGTTCAGGCACGCCGAGCAGCGGATGCAGTGCAGCGCCTGGCGGCCCAGCTCGTCGCCCAGGACGTCGGTGCGCCCATTGTCGAGCAGCACGAGGTGGAACTCCTCCGGCCCGTCGCCGGCGCGCACACCGGTCCACAACGATGTGTACGGGTTCATCCGCTCCCCGGTGGAGGAACGCGGCAGCAGCTGCAGGCACACCTCCAGGTCACGCCACTCCACCAGGACCTTCTCGATCCCCATCACAGTGATCAGAACCCGCGGGAGGGTAAGGCACATACGCCCGTTGCCCTCGGACTCCACGACGCAGATCGTGCCGGTCTCGGCGATCCCGAAGTTCGCTCCCGAGATCGCCACCGGCACCGACAGGAACTTCTCGCGCAGATGGCGGCGGGCCGCCTCCGCGATCGCCGTGATATCCCAGCCGAGGTCCTGCCCGCGCGCGATCGTGTGCTCGAAGAGCAGCTTGACCTCCGCCCGGTTGCGGTGGATCGCCGGCACCAGGATGTGCGAGGAGGTGTCATGAGCCAGCTGGTTGATCAGCTCGGCCAGGTCGGTTTCGATCGCCTCCACGCCCTGCGCCGCCAGCGCGTCGTTCAGACCGATCTCGTCGGTCGCGAGCGACTTGACCTTGATCACCTGACGCGCACCGTGCCCAGCGGCGATCCCGCCCACGATGGCGTTGCACTCCGCGGCGTCACGGGCCCAGTGGACCTTCCCGCCCGCGCGCGTGACCGACGCCTCCAACCGCTCGAGCTGCTCGGGCATGGTGGCCATTGCCCGCGCCTTGATCGCCGCGCCGGCGTCGCGCAAGGCCTCCCAATCGGGCACCTCCGCCACCCTCGCGGCCCGCCTTGCGCGGATCGTGCTCGTGGCCTTGCCCACGTTGCGCCGCATCTGCGTGTCGCCGAGCGCCTGGCGCGCGGCGGCCGGGAACCCGGTCTTGCTCACGTCGCCGCCAGGATCTCGGCCAGGTGCATGACCCGCACCCCGGCGCGCTGACGGCGTAACGCCCCCCCGATGTGGAGCAGGCACGAGTTGTCCGCCGCCGTGCAGACCTCCGCCCCGGTGTCCAGCACGTCGCAGAGCTTGTCGGACAGCATGGCCATCGAGGTATCCGCGTTCTTCACCGAGAAGGTCCCGCCGAAGCCGCAACACTCGGCCGCATTGCCCATCTCGACGAGATCGATCCCGCGCACGCGCTCGAGCAGCCGCCGCGGGCGGTCCCCGATCCCCATCAGGCGCACCGAGTGACACGTCGGATGGAGCACGACCCGGTGCGGGAACGTGGCACCAACATCCTCCACCCCGAGCCGGTCCACGAGGAACTCGGTGAGCTCGGCCAGCCGCCCGTCGAGCCCCGCGCCGTTCTCGCGCAGGTAGGCCACGCACGATGCCGACGGGGAGACCACGGCGTCGGCGCCTGCGAACACCCGCTCGAAGCGCCGCGCCAACGAACGCCCCCTGTCCTGATAGCCCGTGTTCGTGTGCATCTGACCGCAGCAGGTCTGCGCCTCGGGGAAATCCACCTGAGCACCCAGCCGCTCGAGCAGCGTCACCACCGCCCGCCCGGTCTGCGGGAACAGCGTGTCGTTGAAGCAGGTGATGAACAGAGCGACGCGCACGGCTCCTACCGGTCCTTCACTTTACGCCCGCCAGCAACTCGGCGAGATGCAGCACGCGCGTCCTCAGCCGGCGACGCTTGACGCCTTGCTGGAGCTGGCGGTAGCAGCCGGCGTTGACCACGGCGACCAGGTCGAGGTCAGCGCCTGCGATCTCGTCGAGATGCCGGTCGAGCACGCGCGCGCTGTCCTGAGGGCGCACGATCGCGTAGGACCCCGCCCCGCCGCAGCACCCAGCAGCGCTCGGCAGCTCGACGTACTCGCCCACGCGCGCAATCAATTCGCGCGGCTCGCGCCACACACCCAACCCGTGGCGCAGATGACAGGAGTCCTGCAGTCCGATCCGCGGGCGGGCGGCAGTCGGGTTGCCAACCACCGCGCCATCACGCGCGTGCAGCCATTGCGAGAGCTCCTTGACCCGGTCGCCGCCGAGCACGCCCGCCAGATGCGCCCCGCACCCGCCGGAGGTCGTCACGATCGTCCCGGGAAGTGCCTCGCCGAGCCGCTGGGCCAGCTGCCTGCCGCGCCCGAGCTCTCCGTTGTGCGCGTGCAGCGCGCCGCAGCACCCCTGGGCGGCCGGCGCCGCAAGCTCGCCGGCCAGCTTTCGCGCGTCGCGACTGACCCGCGGATAGAGGACCCGCTCGAAGCACCCGAGCATGAGGTTCACCGGTCCCGGCGCCTCCCCGCGTCCGGCGTGCCGGCGCACGATGCCCATCGCACGCACGCGCCGCGGCGAGTCCACCGCCCACAGCAGCGGCCGCACCTTCCACGGACGCCCCCGCCCGTTCCACAGGTGGTCCCGCCACTCCTCCACCAGTTCGCCGTACTGCACGCCGGCCGGGCACACGGGCTCGCACGCACGGCAGCCCAGGCAGAAGGACGACTCCTCCTGCACGGTGGGATCGTCGTCGGGCAACACGCCCGTCTCGAGCGCACGCATCAGGTTGATGCGGCCGCGCGGCGATGACGTCTCGACGCCCGTCAGCGCGTACGTCGGGCAGGCGGGCAGGCAGAAGCCGCACGAAATGCAGCGGTCCAGCAGTTCCGCTGTGAACACTCCGCGGCGCTCGGGAACGGGGTCCGGTGCGATGGCCGCGGTCGTCACGAACCGAGCTTTCCGGGGTTGAGAATCCCGTTGGGATCGAACGCGGCCTTGATCCGCCGCAGCAGCGCCATGTGATCGGCGCCGAGCTGACGCTCGAGATAGCGCAGCTTCACGAGCCCGATCCCGTGCTCGCCGGTGATCGTGCCGTCGAGCTCGATCGCCCGGGCAAAGATCTCGCCGAACGCGGCGCGGGCCCGGCCCACCGCACCCTCGTCCGCCGGGTCGAGCACCGCGGTCGGATGCAGATTGCCGTCGCCGGCGTGGCCGAACGTGCCGATCTTGAGCTGGTGACGCCGGGCGACCTCCTGGATGTACTCGACCATCTCCGCGATTCGCGACCGCGGGACCGTCGCATCCTCGAGCAGGGTCAGCGGCTCCAGGCGCGACAGCGAAGGCAGCGCCGCACGACGGGCCTCGAGCACCTCGCTCGCCGCCTCCGGAGACTCGGCGATCCGCACCGACGTCGCGCCTTCCGTGGCGCACGCCTGGGCCATTCGCTCCAAATCGCGCTCGATCACGGCCGGATCCCCGTCCTGCCCGAAGATCAGCAGCGCCCCGGCGGATGTGTCGAGTCCGATTTGCGCATAGTCCTCGACCGCACCGATACAGACCTGATCGAGGAACTCGAGGGTCACCGGCAACACCCCGGAGGCCAGCACCCGCGACACCGCCCGCGCGGCGGCGGCGAGATCGGGGAAGTACGCCATCCCATAGCCGGACGCTTCGGGCGCGGGCACCAGCCGCAGCGTCAACTCGGTCATCACCGCAAGCGTGCCCTCGCTGCCACACAGCAAGCGCCGCAGGTCATAGCCGGCGACGTCCTTGACCAGCCGCCCGCCGCTACGAATGATCTCGCCGGTCGCCAGCACCGCCTGCACCCCGAGCACGTAGTCGCGCGTGACGCCGTACTTAAGCGCGCGCAAGCCGCCCGCGCACTCGGCCACGTTCCCGCCGACGGTCGCGGTCGACTGGCTCCCGGGATCAGGCGGGAACAGGAGCCCCTTCGCGGCCGCGGCCTGCGCCAACTCGATCGTCCTCACGCCCGGTTCGCAGACTGCGACAAGCTCCGCGCCGCTGACCTCCTTGACCCTGTTCATCCGGGTCAGCACCAGCACGATGCCGCCACGATGCGGAACCGTCCCCGCGCTCAGATTGGTACCCGACCCGCGAGCGATGAGCGGAACGCCCCGCTCGTTGGCGATGCGCAGCACCCCCGCGACCTCGTCGGCCGTTGCGGGGAAGACCACCGCATCGGGACGACCACGCTCGAGCGGGGTCGCGTCCATCGAAAAGGTCACGAGCGCGCCCTCGTCGGTTCGCACATGGTCGTGCCCGACGACCGCCTCCAGGCGCTCGCGCAGCCCGGTTGGGGTCGCCGTTGTCGTCACCAAGCACTGTAGGCGCGGACGTTGGCTGCCCGCAGTGTGGTGACATAGCCGGTGCGCTCGTATGCCGACGCGTCGGCGTCGAGCGGCACCGACAGCATGCCGCGCAGCTCCTCGACCGACTGGAATCCCTTGCGCGTCATCCATGCGGACAGCCCGTCGAGGAGCACGGTCGCGTGTTCAGGGCCGTGGCGCAGCAGCGCTGAGGCGGTCATCACCACGTCCGCACCCGCGAGCAGGTACTTGGCGACGTCGACGGGGTCTTCGACGCCCGTCGTGGCCGCGAGCGCAGAGCGCACCCTGCCGCGCAGCAGTGCGATCCACGTACGCGGCAGGAGCGCGTCGACCGGGCGCGAAAGCGCGAGGCCGGGCACGACTGCGAGCGTCTCCGTGTCGATATCGGGCTGCAGGAAGCGGTTGAACAGCACGAGCGCGTCTGCGCCGGCCTCGTCCAGTCGCAGGGCGATCTCGCCCGTCGAGCTGAAGTATGGGCCGAGCTTGACCGCGACCGGCACCGTGACCGCGTCCTTGACGCGCTGCAGGACGTCGACGTAGCGCTGCTCGACGTCGCGGCCGGTGACGCTCGGGTCGCCGGGCAGGTAGTAGATGTTGAGCTCGATCGCGGCGGCGCCGGCGTCCTGCATCGCGCGCGCGTGATCGGTCCACCCCTCCGGCGTGACGCCGTTGAGGCTGGCGATCACGGGGACGTCGACCGCGGCGGCAGCGCGCTCCACCAGCATCAGATGGCGGCGTGGGCCATAGTCCTCCTCGGCTACCTCCGGGAAGTACGACAGCGACTCGGCAAAGCTCTCCGTCCCCGCGTCGGCGAGCCGGGCGTCGAGCTCAGCCCCCTCTCGCAGCTGCTCCTCGAACAACGAGTGGAGCACGACTGCGCCGACGCCTGCGTCCACGAGCCGCCGGACGCCATCGACGGTGTGCGACAGCGGCGATGCGGACGCGACCAGCGGGTTGTGCAACTCGAGGCCCATGTAGGTGGTCGATAGGTCCATCATTGATCCCTCCGTGCGTCGGCCGGGAAGTCGGCGGCGCGACGGGTGGCCATCTCCTCGTAGATCTCCCAGCGCTGGCGGACCGACTGCTGCGCGAGCTCGCCCAGGCGCTCGGCTTCGGCTGGGTCTCGTTTGGTCAGGGCGCGGAAGCGCAGCTCTTCCTTTCGGTAGTCGCTGAGCAGGATCCGCGGCCTGGGCGAGTCCAGGAGGAACGGATTGCCATTGGCCGCGCGCACCATCGGGTCATAACGGATCAACGGCCAGTGGCCGCTCGCCACGGCCTTGTACTGCTGGTCGAGCCCGTGCCGCATCTCGATCCCCTGTCCGATGCAATGGCTGTAGGCGATCAGCAGCGAAGGCCCGTCGTAGGCCTCGGCCTCGCGGAAGGCAGTCAGAGTCTGCTGCGGGTCGGCGCCCATCGCGACCCGGGCGACGTACACGTTGGCGTACGAGATCGCCTGCAGCGCGAGGTCCTTGGTCGGCATCGTCTTCCCGGCGGAGGCGAATTTCGCCACCGCCCCGAGCGGCGTCGCCTTCGACATCTGCCCGCCGGTGTTGGAGTAGATCTCGGTGTCGAGCACCAGCACGTTGACGTTGTGGCCGCTGGCCAGCACGTGATCCAGGCCGCCGGACCCGATGTCGTACGCCCAGCCATCGCCGCCGACGATCCACACGCTTCGCCGGAGCAGGTGATCGACGACGCTTCGCAGGTCCGCGACGACCGCTTGGTCGCACTCGTCGAGCCGGCGCTCCAGCTCGCCCAGCCGGTCGCGCTGCGCGCGCAGCTCGGACTCTCGCAACTGCGGCGCTCCGAGGATCTCGTCGACCAGCTCCCCGCCGACCAGCTCCCGTAGCTCAGACAGGCGCCGGCGGGCGAGCTCCGTGTGGCTGTCGGCGGCGAGCCGGAGGCCTAGTCCGAACTCGGCGTTGTCCTCGAACAGCGAGTTCGACCATGCCGGGCCATGCCCGTCGGCATCTGTCGTCCATGGCGTCGTCGGCAGGTTCCCGCCGTAGATCGAGGAACAGCCGGTCGCATTGGCAATCGTCAGCCGGTCGCCGAACAGCTGCGAGACGAGTTTCAGGTACGGCGTCTCCCCGCAGCCCTCGCAGGCACCGGAGAACTCGAACAGCGGGTCCAGGAACTGCGTGCCGCGGACGGTGCCGAAGTCGACCCGCGAGCGGTCATTGGCCGGCAACTGCTCGAAGAACGCGATCCTCTCGCGCTCCGCTGGGAGCAGCGGCTCGATCCCCTCGAGGTTGATCGCCTTGCGGGCCTGATCCCCCGGGGCGGAAACCGGACAGGCCTCGACGCACAGCCCACATCCGGTGCAGTCCTCGACATAGACCTGCAGCGTATAGCTCGTGTCCGGCAGTCCGGGAGCGTTGAGCGGCGCCGACCGGAAGCCGTCTGGCGCCCCGTCCAGGTTAGATTGGTTGTACTGGCGGGAGCGGATCACGCTGTGCGGGCAGACGAAGCTGCAGTTGCCGCACTGGATGCACAGCTCGGAGTCCCAGGCCGCCACCAATTCGGAGATGTTGCGCTTCTCATATTGGGTCGTGCCGGTCGGGTATGTGCCGTCCACCGGCAGTGCGCTGACGGGCAGTTCATCGCCTCGGCCGACCATCATCGCCGCGGTCACGGTCCGCACGAACTCCGGGGCGTGCGCGGGCACCGGTGGTTCCAGCTCGCGCTCGGCAGTCACCTGCTCAGGGATCTCCACCAGGTGCAGATCCTGGACCGAGCGGTCGACCGCCGTCTGGTTGCGCTCGACCACCTCGGCACCGCGCTTGCCGTACGTCTTGGCGATCGACGTCTTGATCCGCTCGATCGCCTCCTCTGGCTCGAGGACGCCCGAGATCGCGAAGAAGCACGTCTGCAGCACGGTGTTGGTCCGTCCGGCGAGGCCCGCATCGCGCGCGATCTTGCCCGCGTCGATCACGTACAACTTGATCTGCTTGGCGAGGATCTGCTCCTGCACCGGCCGCGCCAGCGTGTCCCAGACCCGATCGGGCGCGTGACGGCAGTTGAGCAGCAGCGTCGCCCCCGGTGCGGCGCGCTCGAGCACCTCGGCGCGTTCGAGCAAGCCGAGGTGGTGGCAGCCGACAAAGCTGGCCTGCGAGATCAGATAGGGCGCACTGATCGGCTCGGGCCCGAAGCGCAGATGCGAGACCGTCTGCGAGCCGGACTTCTTGGAGTCGTAGACGAAGTAGCCCTGGGCGTGCAGGCTCTCCTCGGAGCCGAGGATCTTGATCGTGTTCTTGTTCGCGCCGACCGTGCCGTCGGAGCCGAGGCCGAAGAACACCGCGCGCACCGTCTCCGCAGGCTCGATGTCGAGCGACGCGTCGTACGAGAGGCTCGTGGCGGAGACATCGTCGTTGATCCCGATCGTGAATCGCCGCTTGGGCCGCTTGCGACCCAGCTCCTCGAACACGCCGGCGACCATCCCCGGCGTGAACTCCTTCGACGACAGCCCATAGCGGCCACCGATCACGCTCGGCATCAGCTCGCGCTGTCCGTCGGCATGAGACTCGGTCAGTGCTGCGAGAACGTCCAGGAACAGGGGTTCGCCGAGCGAGCCTGGCTCCTTGGTCCGATCGAGCACGGCAACCTGACGCACGCTGGCGGGCAGCGCCTGCGCCAGCGCCTCTGCCGGGAACGGCCGGTACAGCCTCAGCTGCGCAACGCCGACCCGCTCACCCTGCGCCTGCAGGAAGGCCACGGTCTCGCGCACGGTCTCCCCGCCCGATCCCATCACCACCAGCACGCGCTCGGCCTCGGGATGCCCGCGGTAGTCGACCAGCCCGTAGTGGCGTCCCGTGCGCTCGCCGAGCTCGGCCATCGCGTCCTGCACCACTCCAGGGACGCGGGCGTAGAACGGGTTGACCGTCTCGCGGGCCTGAAAGTAGACATCCGGGTTCTGCGCGGTGCCGCGCATGAACGGCCGCTCGGGGGTCAGCCCGCGGGCACGGTGCGCGCGGACCAGCTCCTCCGGAATCATCGCCCGCAGGTCATCGTCGGTGAGCAGCTCGATCGTGTTCAACTCATGCGACGTGCGAAAGCCGTCGAAGAAGTGCGCGAACGGCACTCGGGTCCTGAGCGTCGCGGCCTGCGCCACCAGCGCGAGATCGTGGGCCTCCTGCACCGACGCCGAGCACAGCAGCGCAAAGCCGGTCTGGCGCACGGCCATCACATCGGAGTGATCGCCGAAGATCGACAGCCCCTGCGCCGCCAGCGAGCGAGCGGCCACGTGCAGCACCATCGAGGTCAGCTCACCGGCGATCTTGTACATGTTCGGGATCATCAGCAACAGCCCCTGCGAGGAGGTGAACGTCGTCGCCAGAGCACCGCCCTGGAGCGCTCCGTGCAGCGCCCCCGCCGCCCCCGCCTCGCTCTGCATCTCCATCACCGCCGGCACTGTGCCCCACACGTTGGCCTGGCCGTGGCTCGACCATTCGTCCGCCTGCTCGGCCATCGGCGAGGACGGAGTGATCGGATAGATGCAGCAGATCTCGTTGCAGCGGTAGGCGATCGACGCCGCCCCCCCGTTACCGTCGACCGTGGTGCGCATCAGACTCGCTCCGCGATCGCGTCGTGAGGCGCGATGAACGCCTCCGGAGGCGCCGGGGCTCCCTCCGGGAACATCTCGATCGAATGCACCGGGCACTGCTCGAAGCACGCCCCGCAGCCCGTGCAGCGGTCATAGTCAAACTCGTACCGGTATCCCACGCCCAGCTTGATCACCGCGTCCTCCGGGCAAGCGCCAAGGCATCCGTCGCACTCGCAGCAGTTCCCGCACGACAGGCACCTGTGCGCCTCGAATGTCGCCTCCTGGGCCGAGAGGCTGCCGACGATCTCCGTGAAATCGCCGACGCGCTCGGACGGCTCCAGCTCGGGCTGCTGGCGCTGGGTGGCATCGCCGAAGTACCACAGGTTGAGCATCTCGAACGTCGCCAGCGGGTGCTTCGCCGGGCGCTGGGCCTCCGAGCCCTGCAGCCAGGCGTCGATCTCCCGCGCGGCCCTCTTGCCGTGTCCGACGCCGACCGTCACCGTGCGCTCGCTCGGCACCATGTCCCCACCCGCGAACACGCCCGGGCAGCCGGTCATCAGCGACGTCGACACTCGGACGGTCCCGTCGGTCTCGAATTCCACCCCCGGCACGGACCGGAGGAAAGCGCTGTCGGTCTCCTGGCCCAGCGCCAGGATCACCGTGTCAGCGGCGAGTGTCTCGAAGCGGCCGGTCGGTTGCGGGAACCCGGAATCGTCGAGCTCCATCAGCTCAACGTTCAGTTCCGGACCTTCAAACGTCTTGATCGTCCGTAGCCAGTTGATCCGAACTCCCTCCCGCTCGGCGTCCTGCGCCTCCTCCTCGTGGGCCGGCATCTGCTCGCGGGTGCGGCGGTAGACGATCAGCGTCTCCTCCGCACCCAACCGGCGCGCCGTCCGCGCGGCATCCATCGCCGTGTTGCCGCCCCCGTACACAGCGACGCGACGCCCGATCACCGGCCGCCCGCCCGACGCCACGCCGCGCAGGAACGACACCGCGTCCACGATCGGCCCGGCGTCCATGGCGGGAATCTCCACCCGCTTTGACAAGTGCGCGCCGACCGCGACGAACACCGCGTCAAAACCGCCCTCGCGACGCTCGGCATCAAGATCAACGACCACATGGTTATTGGTGAAGCGCACGCCCAGCGCCGCGATCCGCTCGAGCTCCCCGCTCAGCACATCACGGGGCATCCGGTAGGCCGGGATCCCGTAGCGCATCATCCCGCCCGGCTCCGAGCCCGCATCGCGGATCTCGACCCGGTGACCGGACCTCGCCAGGTGGTAGGCAGCCGAGAGCCCACTCGGGCCCGCGCCGATCACCAGCACCCGCTTGCCGCTGGGCGCCGCCGGCGGATCGAACCGCCACCCCCGCTCGAGCGCCAGATCACCCAGGCTCCGCTCAACTGCGTGGATCGAGACCGCACTGTCGAGGTTGGCGCGGTTGCAGACGCTCTCGCACGGGTGGTAACACACCCGCCCGTGGATCGCCGCAAACGGATTGTCGGCCACCAACGCGCGCCACGCCCGCTCATGCTCGCCCGCCTGCACATGGGCAAGCCAGGCCTGAATGTTCTCCCCCGCCGGACAGCCCGCATTGCACGGTGGCAGCAGATCGACGTACACCGGGCGCTGCTCGCGGACCGGCCCCGAGCGCGAGCGCCCATGCAGCAAATCCGGCAGCCGGGTGACATCCCGTTGCAGGCCGGTCATCTCGACGCTCCCAGCAGCGGCCCACACTCGCATCGCGGCATCAGCCCCAACGCAGGCTTATTGCCACGCCTGCCCGATGCTCGGCTTCGCTCGTGATGCTCGGGCCGGTCTGAGCCGCGCGCGGCTACGGGCACCCCGGATCGGAAGCTCGACCAGCGGACTCGTGCGGAAGATGCTCTCGCCATAACCACCTCGCGGACGGTGTTGCCTTTATGCAATCGCCCCCACCTGCCGCCGATCGGCCGCCGTGAGCGCGCTCTGCGGTCCGTGCCGATGCCTTGCCAGCCCGACTCAGGCGCGTCGCCAGACCTCGACATTCACTGAGCGTGAGCCTACGCTGATCCGCCGCCGACTACAATCCTGAGAACCTGCGCACCGGGCTTCCGAGCGGTACGTCAAGTCGACCCAAGTGCCGAGACTCATGACGCAGGAGCGCGTGATTCGGTTCTCGTTGGCGGACTGGACTCAGTGAGTGGCGAGTGATCGCCCAACGCGGACCTGTAGCAGATTTGCTACAGTGGTCCGATGACCGTGATCGCACAACGAGAGCTACGAAACCAGATCAGCGCGCTGCTCAGGCGCGCCGAGCAAGGTGAGCGCTTCACCGTGACAGTCGACGGCAGGCCCGTTGCGGAGCTTGGGCCGCTCGCGAGCGTTCGCAAACCCGCCCCCGCCGATCGACTCGCCGAAGTTCTCGGCGAAACGCCGGTCGACGGCGCCTGGGCAGCCGACCTCCGAGATCTCCGAAACGCCGACACTACAGCCGCGCACGATCCCTGGACGCCTTGACGGCGCTGATCGACACGAGCGTGCTCGTGGGCTCACTGGCCCCCGAGCTCGAGGAGCCGTGGGTCGTCAGTGTCGTCAGCGTCGGCGAGCTCCACGCAGGCGTGCTGCTCGCCGACGATCCCGCTGTTCGGGCGCAGCGGCTTCAACGGCTTACGGCTGTCCTCGCCGAGGCTCCGATCGTGGCCATCGAACGCGCGGCCGCCTCGCGCTACGGACAACTGCGCGCAGCCACCGGCAGGCGGCCCACCAACGACCTATGGATCGCCGCAACCGCGCTCGCGCACGACTTCACCCTAATCACCGCAGACGAGCGCCTCGCCTCGCTCCCACTAATCCGCGCGAGGCTGGTCACGTACGAATAGCCCAAAGCGCGAAAACACGCACGGCGCATGCGGACGCGATCTCCAACAAGCCCGAGCACGGCTCGGAGCGAACGGCAAGCCGGCAAGCGGACTTGAGTGTGGATAAACCC
>JADGPN010000247.1 GCA_017882465.1 Solirubrobacteraceae bacterium | reverse complement strand
ACGATCCGCGAACGCAACGCCAACGCCTGCGAGGAGGACCGCCTGCGCTCCCACCTCACCAACTGCTCACGCTCCTTGTCAGTGAGCGTCAACTCCACTTTTGGTCGTCCTGTTCTGGGCATGCCACAGGATATCATACTTATGCAACTAACTTAAGGTCCAGGACACTAGCTAGCTAGGGCACCATCCAGGACAGCACGCTGGTGGATTGCAGCCAGACGAACACGGCCATGATCAGGACGAACAGGATGCTCCAGCCGATGACCTTGCGGAAGATGTCGCCCTCGCGGCCGGCCAGCCCCACCGCCGCCGCTCCGATCGCGAGGTTTTGGGGCGAGATCATCTTGCCCATTACGCCCCCCGAGCTGTTGGCGCTGGCGAGCAGGGTCGGCGACAGATGCGATTGGTGGGCCGCGGCCACCTGCAGAGCTCCGAAGAGTGAGTTCGCCGAGGTGTCTGAGCCGGTGACCGCCGTGCCGAACCAGCCGACGATCGGCGACAGGAAGGCGAAGAACGAGCCCGCTCCCGCGACCCACAGGCCTAGCGTGATCGTCATCCCTGAGAGGTTCATCACGTAGGACAGCGCAAGCACTGAGCAGACGGTGAGGATCGCCCAGCGCAGCTGCTTGAGCGTGGTGGCGTAGATTGACAGCGCCCGGCGGGGAGTGACGCCCAGGGCCGCGACCGTCAGCAGCCCACACACGAACAGCTGGCTGCCCGCGGCTGTCAGCCAGTTGAGCTTGTAGGTCTCGCTCGAGGGCGGGTTGCCCTTGGCGTTGAGCACGTGCAAGCCGGGCCAGGCGACGGCGTTGGTCGCCTTATCGAGCTGAAGGGCGACTGCGTGAAGGCTGGCCACGCCGAGCACGACGATGATGATGATGTAGGGCACGAAAGCGCGGAACGTCGCGCCCTTGCTCAGCGGTCGTCCTTCGTCGGCGGCCACACGCCGCTCTAGCCAGGCGTCGGCGTGGGCGGCGCCGGCGATGGCTGGGCCCCCGGGCCGCGCCACGGTCACGGTGCTGTCGTCGTGGACACGGGGCGACCAGACGCGCAGCAGGGCGACCAGCGCGGCCGCTGAGGCGAGCGACGCGAAGATGTTCGTGAGCTCGGGGGAGATGAAGTTGGAGGTCGCGAATAGGACGACGGTGAACACCCCGCCGGCCACCAGTGCGGCGAGCCAGCTGTCGCGCAGCCCGCGGCGCCCGTCGACCATGTACAGCAGCACGAAGGGCACCACGAATGCCAGGACGAGCGTCTGACGTCCGATCATTTGGCTGAGGTCGTGCTTGGGCAGTCCCGTGACCTGGGCCAGCGTGGTGATCGGGATCGCGATCCCCCCGAACGCGACTGGGGCGGTGTCGGCCACCAGTGCCAAGGCCACTGCCTTCATCGGCTTGAAGCCGACGCCCACAAGCATCACCGAGCAGATCGCGATCGGCGTGCCGAAGCCGGCGAGCGCCTCGAGCAGCGCACCGAAGCAGAAGGCGATCATGATCACCAGCACCCGCTGGTCGTTAGACACCGAGCTGAACGCCCGGCGCAGAACGGCGAAGTCCCCGGTCTGCTCCGTCATGTGGAAGATCCACAGCGCGTTGGTCACGATCCACATGATCGGGAATAAGCCGAACGCCACACCCTCGGCGCCGGCGTCCATAGCCTGCCCGAACGGCATCTTGTAGACGGCGATCGCAACGACCAGCGCCACGGCCAGGGAGATCAGCGAAGCCCACTGGGCCTTCATGCGCACACCGCCGAGCAGCACGAACAGCAACAACAGTGGAATAACGGCGAAGATCGACGTGAGCCCCAGCGAATGGGACACCGGATCGAGGACTTGCTTATACATCCGTCTCCCTCCCCGCCCCGCCTCACGAGACGACGATTGCTCCTGGGGTCGTTCCCGACGGTCAGCGCAAGCGCACTGGCGTAGCGCGATCGGCTCGTTCGGCGCACGACCTATGCCAAATTGCGCGGTCAGAATACTCCCCTCACCGGCGCGGGGGCACCTCCCAATCAGAGAGCTTTTTCGGCCGGCTGTCGGGTCGACTGGCGTGCGGCGCCGGTAGCTGGGATGATGTGTCTCGTGGGTCGTGGGCTCAACCACGAATGTCGCCGAGCGTGTGAGTGTTGGCTGCCACGGCGACGCTAACCGGGCTGCGCGGGCGCTTGGAGGAGGTCGTCGGGCGCGACCACGTTCGGACCGATGTGGGCGCGCTGGTGACCTTCTCGACGGACGCGACGCCGCTTGAGCGCGGCCGTCCCGATGCGGTCGTCTTCCCGGCGAGCGCTGAGGAGGTCGCCGGGGTGCTGCGGCTCGCCAACGAGCTGGGGGTCCCGGTCGTTCCGCGCGGGTCGGGCACGAATCTGAGCGCTGGGACGGTTCCGCATCGTGGCGGCATCGTGCTCGTGCTGACGCGGATGAACAAGGTCAAGGAGATCAGCGACGCGGAGCTCGTTGCGGTCTGCGAGCCGGGCGTGCGCACGCTCGAGTTGGCGCAGGCTGCGGCCGCGAAGGGGATGCTGTTCCCGCCCGATCCTGGGAGCCAGTCGACGGCGACGATCGGCGGTAACGTGGCGGAGTGCGCGGGCGGTCTGCGCGCGCTGAAGTATGGGGTCACGCGCGACTACGTGCTTGGCGTGCAGGCGGTGTTGGCGACGGGTGAGATCATTCGCAGTGGCGGGCGGCTCGTGAAGGACGTCGCCGGCTACGATCTGCGGCGTCTGCTATGCGGGAGCGAGGGCACGCTTGCGGTGATGACCGAGTTGACGCTGCGGCTGGTGCCTGCGCCCGAGGCATCCGGTTACGGGATGGCCTACTTCCCCGATCTCGCCGACGCCGCCAGGGCGGTGTCGCGCGCGCTCGCCTCCGGCGTTCTCCCGGTCACCCTCGAGTTTCTCGACCGGGTCTGCATCGGCGCGGTGGAGGACTACGCGCAGATCGGGCTCGACACGTCAGCCGGCGCGCTGCTGATCTTCGGCCAGGACGGGAACCCCGCCGTGATCGAGCGCGATCTGGAGCGGATCGCGCAGGCGTGCGCGACGGAGGGCGCGACGTCGGTGCGGATCGCCGAGTCTCCGGAGGCGGCGAGCGAGGTGCTCGAGGCGCGCCGTGCCGCGCTACCGGCGCTCTCGCGCTTGGAGCCGCTCACGCTGCTCGAGGACGCGACGGTGCCGCGGTCGCGGATCGCCGAGATGGTCGATTTCATCCAGGAGGTCGCCGAGCGTCACCAGCTTAAGATCGGCACGTTCGGCCACGCAGGCGACGGCAACCTGCATCCGACCGCGGTCCTCGACTCGGCGGACGAGGGCGCGGTGCAGCGGGCGCGCGCCGCCTTCGATGAGATCTTCGCGCGGGCGATCGAGCTCGACGGCACGATCACCGGCGAGCACGGGATCGGGATCCCGAAGCTGCGCTACCTCGAGCGACAGCTCGGCGCCGACCATATGGCACTGCTGCGGCGGATCAAGACTGCGTTTGACCCTAACGGCATCCTCAACCCCGGAAAGCTCGGTTCATGACGATTGCGGAGAGCACGCCGGAGAAGGTCCCCGAGGCGCGCGGGGTGTTCACGCCCGAACTGCTCGACCGCTGCATCTCCTGCGGCTTCTGCCTGCCCGCCTGCCCGACGTACGCGCTGACTGGCGTCGAGACCTCGTCGCCGCGCGGGCGCATCAACCTGATGCGAGCGCTCGAGACGGGCGTGTTGCCCGACGACGATCCCACCGTCTCGGAGGAGGCTTCCTTCTGCCTGGGCTGCCGCGCTTGTGAGCCGGTGTGCCCCGCGGGCGTGCAGTACGGCGAACTGCTGGAGGAGTGGCGCGACCACCTGTGGAACGGGCGGCGGCGGCCGTTCAAGGTGAGGCCGCTGCTGTGGGCGGTGAACTCGCCGCGGCGGGTGCGCTCGATGGGGATCGTCCGCCGCCACGCCGGCCGTGGCAGTGAGGCGCCGGGGCCGGTGAACCTGATGCTCGGGTGCTTTGAGCGCGTCCTGTATCCGCGGGTCAGTCGCGCCGCGCGGGAGCTGGCCGCCGAGCTCGCGGCGCCGTCTGCCCAAGGGTGCTGCGGCGCGCTGCACGCGCACAACGGAGAGCTCGCGCGCGGCAAGCAGCTGGCCAAGGAGCTCGGCGAGGCGCTTCCCGGGACGATCGTGGCGACTTCCGGCGGGTGCGCCGCGCACCTCGCGGGCGTGCTCGGCTCCGACCGCGTCAAGGAGTTCTCGCAATGGCTGTTCGCGCGCGACGGCGCGGCGGCTGCGACGCCGGCTGATGGCCGCCCGCGGATCGGGCTGCAGGACTCGTGTCACCTACGCAACGGGCTGGGCGTCTGGCGCGAGCCGCGCGAGTTGATCGCCCGCGTCGGCGAGTACGTCGAGCTGCCGAGCGCCGCGGTCTGCTGCGGCGGGGCGGGCTCGTACGCGATCGTGCGACCCAAGGACAGCGCGCGCGTGCTCGACCAGCATCTCGACGAGATCGCCGACGCCGACCTCGACGTGATCGCCGTGGTCAACGCCGGCTGCTACCGGCAGCTCCAGCAGGGCGTCAAGCGCCGCAAGCTGAGAACGCGCGTCGTCCACCTCGCCGAGTTGCTCGCGGGCGAGAAGTGAGAAGGCGATCGGGTATTCTCCTCTTCGCTGAACCGAGTCGGGCACGTGCGGGTTGCGCTCTTCATCACCTGCTTTAACGACACGCTGTTCCCGCAGACCGGGCGCGCGGTGGTGACGCTGCTGGAGCGGCTGGGTTGCGAGGTGGACTTTCCCGAGGCGCAGACCTGTTGCGGTCAGATGCACGTCAACACGGGCTATCAGGAACGTGGGCTGACGTTGGCGCGCCGGTTCGAGCGGGTGTTCGCCGACGCCGAGGTGGTGGTTTCACCGTCGGCGTCGTGCGTGGCCTACCTGCGCGAGAACGGCGCGGGGCTCGACGGGCGACTGGCCGAGCTGACGGAGTTCCTCGTCGACCGGCTGGGAGTCGAGGACGTCGGCGCCACGTTCCCGCACCGGGTGGCGCTGCACCCGACCTGCCACTCGGTGAGATTGATGGGGATCGGGGATCGGCCGCAGCGGCTGCTTACGCGCGTGCGCGGGATCGACCTCGTCGAGCTGGATGACGCGGCCGTGTGCTGCGGATTTGGTGGGACGTTCGCGGTGAAGAACGCCGATACCTCGATGGCGATGCTGTCCGACAAGCTGCGCGACGTGCTCAACTCCGGTGCGGACGTGTGCACGGCGGCGGACAACTCGTGCCTGTTGCACATCGGCGGGGCGTTGCGGCGCCAGCGCGCCGGCGTGCGGGTCGTGCACCTGGCCGAGATTCTGGCGGCGACGTGAGCAAGACCGGGTTCCCCGCTGCCGCGCGCAGGGAGCTCGCTGACGCGCAGATGCGCCATAACGTAGGCAAGGCGACGAGCACGATCCGCGCGAGGCGGGCCGCGAGGGTCGCGGAGGTGCCGGATTGGGAGGCGTTGCGCGACGCCGGCGCGGCGATCAAGGCCCGCGCGATGGCGACGCTGCCCGAGCAGCTCGAGCGGTTGGAGGCGTCGGTCACGCGCGCGGGCGGGCAGGTGCACTGGGCGGGCGACGCTGCCGAGTGCAACGCGATCGTGAGCGGGATCGTCCGTGCCCACGGCGCGCGCGAGGTGATCAAGGTCAAGTCGCTCGCCACGGACGAGATCGGCCTGAACGACGCGCTGGCCGCGGATGGCGTGGACGCGATCGAGACCGACCTCGCGGAGCTGATCAACCAGCTTGGCCACGACACTTCCTCGCACATCCTGGTGCCCGCCATCCACCGCAACCGGGCGGAGATCAAGCAGCTGTTCGAGCGGACGATCGCGCGCGGCGAGGATCTCGGCTGGGAGGCGCAGTCGCTCGCGGAGGCAGCGCGCCGCCACCTGCGCGAGAAGTTCCTGTCGGTGCCGGTCGCGACCTCGGGGGCGAACTTCGCGGTCGCTGAAACCGGCACGATCGGTGTCGTGGAGTCCGAGGGCAACGGGCGCATGTGCCTCACGCTCCCGCATGTTCTGGTCACGGTGATGGGAATCGAGAAGGTGTTGCCGGAGTGGCGCGACCTCGAGGTGTTCCTGCAGCTGCTGCCGCGGTCCGCCACCGGCGAGCGGATGAACCCGTACACGTCCCTGTGGACGGGCGTGCACGCCGGCGACGGGCCGCAGGACTTTCACCTCGTGCTGCTCGACAACGGCCGTACTGACGTGCTCGGCGACGAGGTCGGCCGC
>JADGPN010000054.1 GCA_017882465.1 Solirubrobacteraceae bacterium | reverse complement strand
TAGAGCACGAATGTCAGTAGCGGATCGCCGGCCGGGAGCCGCTCAACGTCGTCCGAGAGGAAGAAGCGGGTGGCCGTCGCGCACGCAACCGGATGCCCGCAGTACGCGATCATCGAGGGCGCGCAGGATCGCTCGCGCGGGTTCGGGGACGGGGCATCCAAGGATCGCGTCGTCACTGATCTGGTCGTCGCTGACCAACCCGAGCATCTCATCCGGCAGACGCGCGCGAGCGCTCGGGAGTGCACTGTGTTACCGTGTAGACACAATGAATAACCGAGTGGGCATAAGGGAGCTGAGGCAACAGGCCAGCAGCGTGCTAAAGCGTGTCGTCGGCGGCGAGACGATCGAGGTCACCGACCACGGCCACCCGATCGCCCGGATCGTCCCGCTGCGACCCGGGACCCTAGATCAGCTGATACTCGAAGGCCGGACAACCGAGGCCGACGGCGACCTGTTGGACATCGCCGACGAGATGGGTCTCCCGGTCACCGCGCCGGCGCTCCCGTCGGTCGCGCTGGCGGAGCTGCGCGCCGATGAGCGGTAGAGCCGCGTATGTCGATACGTCGGCCTTCGTCAAGCTGATCGTCGCCGAACCCGAGTCAGCCGCGCTCCGTACTCGCCTGCGGCGCTGGCCAGACCGAGTCTCGGCGACCCTGCTGCGCACCGAGACGATCCGCGCCCTCCGGCGCTCTGGGAACGATCACCTCGTTGGGCACGCGCGTCGCATGTTCGCCGCGATCAATCTTGTCCGGCTCGACGAGCCGCTTCTCGACCGTGCGGGCGACCTCGGGCCTGCCGAGTTGCGCTCACTTGACGCGGTCCACCTCGCCGCGGCCCTGTCGATCGGCCCGGATCTCGGGATAGTCATCACCTACGACAACCGTCTGAGAGACGCGGCTCTCACGCAGGGATTGGATGTCGATTCTCCCGGCTGCTGACGAGGTCATCCGCATCTGAGGACCGCGCGCCGGGGTCGCTTCCCCTCAACCGAGAGCGCCCGCCTGCCCCGTTCACAGCAGCCGAGTCGCTGGCGGAGGCCGCTGACATTCGACCGACGTTCACAGGTGCGACCGGCTGCTGTCCCGCCTCTCCCGCATCCGGCTGAAACCGTTCGTCCGCTGTGGGCCGATCAATCTCACACTTCCACACGAACGAACGTTCGTGTGAGTTCACCTACGACGATCACGCCGGACACCCAGCTTTCCGTGGCTGGTGTTCATCGAGAGCTCCGTTGGGTCCGGATCACAGCGCGACACGAACCCGGGCGCCGGCGTAGTCCGATAACCGCGACCAATATTAACCGTTGCCAATCGCACGGCTGCTGTCGCTACCCCAGCTTGTTGGGCGCCGGAGCGCCGGTGGACGCGAGCGCGCCCCCGGACCACCCGACGGCCAGTCCCACTGACGCGATTGCAAGAATGCGCCCTCGTGGATACCCCGGCTGGTTCATATCGTAGCCTCCATTGGCTGCAGTGGAGCGCCCCTCGCGAGCGCGACATGGTACGCGAAGCTTGTTGAACCCTCTGGGCCCGAGATAGTTGCGCAGCGCACCGCATGACCTCAGCCGGGCGTCCTCCCCTCTTCCGATCCGCCCTTGCCGTTGCGCTCGCCGGAGCGGCGTCGCTGGCCCCGGCGGCAAGCGCGCTGGCGGCGGGCGGAGCGGGCCTCAGCCCGGGCGCCACCGGGTCGATCACCACGCTCGGCAGCGGCGGCGCGCCGCTCGGCGGTCTTGATCCCAAGCCGAAGCCCAAGCCCAGGGCCAAGCCGAAGCCCAAGCCCAGGGCCAAGCCCAAGCCCAAGCCCAGGCCTAAGGCCAAGAAGAAGGCGACGCACCCGTCACCGAAGGCCCCCCGCGGAGTCTGGCTGCATGGGGTGGCGATCACCGAGTACTGGCCCGCGCCGGAGTCGTGGTTCGTCGGCGCGCTGGTGGCGACCCCCGGCCTCGCGGGCACGCACCGGATCGACTGGCTCTACTCGGCCAGCGGCGTCTCGATGGAGGGCGAGGGGATCGGGCTCGACGGCCGCATGTACCACATCGACGCGCTCGGAAACGGCGGCTGGGTCACCGCCGACGGATCGCCGACCGATGCCTCCGCCGGCTGGTCCGGCGGCCCTCCGTACTGGCGCGCCGGGGGCTTGTGGCGCAACTCTCATGGCGCGGTCACCTTCCCGCTGTCGGCCGGAGGCTGGTCGGCCGGGAGCGGGCGTCGCTACGTGTCGCTGCCCGGCGTGAGCTTCGCGCCGGGCGCCTCGCTGCCGCTGCACTTCTACCAGTCAATCGCCGTCGATCCCAGCGTGATCCCGCTCGACAGCCGTGTGTACATCCCGGCCTACAGGCACGACGGTCACGGCGGCTGGTTCATCGCTCAGGACACCGGCGGCGCGATCACCGGCCGCCACATCGACGTCTACCGCAACCCGCCGGCCAGCCCGAGCGACTCCGGCCAGTACCTGACCGGCGTGAAGATCTACGTGATTCGCGCGCGCGAGTAAGCGGATCGTTCCCGCACGGGTAAGCGGAGCGGGCGCAGGTCGCTCCGAAGTCATGCGCGTTGCGTAGACTCCTGTCGTATGGCCAAGCAGCAGCGCACGATGCGCGTCGAGCAGCGCAGTCAGCTCGCCGCGATGCAGCAGATGGAGAGCCGCTCCGATGAGGAGCTCCTGGCCGAGACCAAGTACAAGGCGGCCGCCCAGGCCATTCTCGGCGCGCGCGCGGCGGAGCGATATGACGCCAAGGCCGCCCGCGCGCACTTCCAGCGCGCGCTGGCCGCGGCCCGCCCGCAGGAGCGCCTGCAACTGCGGCGCATGGCGGACGCCTCGCTGGCCCTGGCCGAGCGCCGGCCGGACGACCTCAAGCAGGCCGCAGAGCGCCTCGGCGTCGAGCCGCCATCCAAGCGCCAGCTGCGCGGCCTGAAGCTGATGGGGCTCGTGGCCCCGCCGGCCAGCGCCGGGATGTTGGCGCGCATCCGCGGGATCGTGCTCGTGGTGCTCGCGGTCATCCTGATCTTCGCCGTCGCCTACGGGCTGGTGAAGCTGGTCACGCTGGCGACCGGCAGCCTCTCGACCGATCTCTCGATCTTCTGGGCCTTCGTGGTCGTGGTAGTGGCGGTCGGAACGCTGGTCCTGGTCGGCCGGCGCAGACAGAAGCGCGCTCAGGCCGAGCGCGCTGAGCAGATCGCCGCGCGCTCCCGCTGAGCGTCACGTCCGCTCCATGTGCGGCCGCTACACGCTTGCCACGCCGAATCCGGCCGACGTCCGGGCCCGGTTCCCGATCGACGAGTCGATCGAGCTCCGGCGCCGCTACAACGTCGCCCCCGGCGACGAGATCCTGGCGGTGACGACGGACCGCGAAGGCCGCCCGCGTGGAGAGCTGCTGCGCTGGGGTCTGGTTCCGTCGTGGGCGAAGAAGCCGGACACCGGCCTCAAGATGATCAACGCGCGCATGGAGACGGTGGCCGAGCGCCCGGCCTTCCGGGGTCCCTACGAGCGCCTGCGCTGCCTGATCATCGCCGACGGGTTCTACGAGTGGCAGAAGAAGCCGTCCGGCCCCAAGCAGCCGTTCCACATCACCCGCTCCGATGACGCGCTGTTCGCGTTCGCCGGGCTGTGGTCGGTGTGGCACGGCGAGGACGGCCGGACCCTGCGGACCTGCACGATCCTGACCACCGCGGCCAACTCGGCCGTCGCTCCGCTGCACGATCGGATGCCGGTGATCCTCGATCCCGAGGCCGAGAGCCGGTGGCTCGACGCGTCCACGCCGGTGGAGCGTCTCCCCTCCCTGCTCTCGAGCCTGACCGCCGAGGAGACCGCGCTGCATCCGGTCGGGCGGGCAGTCAACGACGCTCGCTACGACGGCCCGGAGTGCCTCGCGGCCCCCGAGCCCGACGGTCAGGAAGCGCTGTTCTGAGAAGCCCGCGCACCCGGGCGACGCGACCTGGACGCCTCAGGCGCGGTCGGTCGAGACGATCAACACGCTCGAACGCGCCTTGTGCGAGACCTTGTTGGGCACGCTGCCCATCACGAACCGACGGGCGCTGTGCATACCCTGGTTGCCGACGACGATCAGCTCCGCTCCCACCTTGGCCGCCACCTCAACCAGCGCGTCCGCCGCGTCGCCTCGCAGCGTGTGCGTCTTCGCTTCGAATCCGCTGACGCGGACCGTGGCCGCGGCCTGCTCCACGGTCGCGTCGACCTGAGCATCGGGCAGCGGCGCCCAGATCTTGGCCGCCGCGTCCGGCGCTCTGGCGAACCGGGCTCCGCGGACGGGCTCGTAAGCGGCCACGATGTGCAGCTGCGCTCCGAGCGCCTTGGCCAGCGCCGCCGCCTCCTTGACGGCACGCTTGGCGGTCTCGGATCCATCGGTTCCCACAACGATCGATTGGTACATGTCGTCCTCTCCCGCAGCATCCTGGACGCAGACCCTATCGAAGCGCACCGACTCGGCTGGAAACGACTTCCGGGGATGTCAGTCCCGCTACCGGCGGCGAGCCGCCGCCTGCAGGTATGGATTCTCCCAGCCGGTGTCCGAGGGGTTCACGTTCACGCCGGGTGGCACGATCTCGTCGATCCGATCGAGGATCTGATCCGAGAGCTCCAGATCGGCCGCGGGCAGCTGGGACTCGAGGTGCTCCATCGTGCGCGGGCCGATGATCGCCGCCGTGATCACGGGATGGCGGATCACGAACGCGAGCGCCAGCTCGATCAGCGTCATCCCAGCCTCGTCGGCCAGCGCCGCGAGGGCATCGGCGGCGTCGAGCTTGTGCTGGTTGCCCGGGAGCGACATGTCGTAGCGGCTGGGGAGCATCTGGGCCCGGCGTGACTCGGGCAGCTCTCCTTCCTTGCGATAGCGCCCGGACAGCCAGCCGCCCGCCAGCGGGCTCCAGGGGATCACGCCCATGCCGTAGCGCTGGCACGTGGGCAGCACGTCGTTCTCGACGCCGCGGATCAGGAGCGAATACGGCGGCTGCTCGGTCACGAACCGTTCGCGGCCGCGGCGCTCCGCTGCCCACTGGGCCTCGACGATCTGACTCGGCGGGAAGGTCGAGGACCCGATGTAGCGCACCTTCCCCGCGCGCACGAGGTCGGTCAGCGCGCCGAGCGTCTCGTCGATGTCGGTGTCGAGCTCCGGGCGATGGATCTGGTACAGGTCGATCCAGTCGGTGCCCAGCCGGCGCAGGCTGTTCTCGACCTCCTTGATGATCCAGCGACGGGAGTTCCCGAACTCGTTCGGGTCATCGCCCATCGTGCCGTGGACCTTGGTCGCCAGCACCACGTTGTCCCGGCGGCCGCCGGCCAGCGCCTTGCCGACGATCTCCTCGGACTCGCCGCGCGAGTACACATCGGCGGTATCGATGAAGTTGATCCCCGCATCGAGCGCACGATGGATGATGCGGATCGAGTCCTCGTGATCGGTGTTGCCCCAGGCGCCGAACATCATCGCCCCGAGGCACAGCGGGCTGACCTTGGTTCCAGTGGTTCCGAGCGTCCGATATTCCATCTGGGGAAACCTACCGGACCGCGATGCCCGGCAGCTGAGGACGCCGCGGCGGGCTGTGCTCACTTACGCCGGCGCTTGGCGGTGCCTTTGGCCGGCGGGCCCTTGGCGATCGCGCGGCGGCGCTGGGTGATCCGGATCGCCAGGCCGATCGAGCCGCCGAGCAGGATCACCCCGATCGTGGGAGACGAGATCAGGATCAGCAGGGCGATGGCGAGCATCGCCACCCAGATCGCGGGACGGTAGTCGCGCCAGTCGCCGGTCATGGGGACAAGCTACCTGGCCGGGCGGTGTAGGCGGCGATCGCCTCCATCCGGCGGCCGGCCCGGACCAGGGTGCCCACCGTCTCGGGCCGCACCGCATCGAGGTGGGCGGCCAGCGCGATGAACACCTGCGCGGTGGTGAGCGCGTCGCCGAGGGCGTCGTGCGGGCGCTCGGCCGGCAATCCGAGCGCGCCGGCCAGCAGGCTCAGCGACATCCGCAGCGGAGCCTGACCGTCGCGCTCGTGCAACCAGACCTTGCCGATCACCTCGGTGTCGGCGACCGGCCCGCGGAGCGCCACTCCCTGGCGGCGCAGGGCCGGCCCCAGGAAGGCCCGCTCGACGGCGGCCACGTGCGCCACCGGGATGCGACCGGTCATCGCCTCGAGCAGCGGGCCGATCGCGTCGTCGAGCGCCGGCGCATCCTCGAGGTCGACCGGCCGCATCCCGTGCACCCGGATCGAGGACTCAGTCAGCGCCTTCTCGGGGCACACCATTCCCGTCACCGCGTGGTGGAGCTGGACTCGCCCCTGCTCGACCGGGATCGCGCCAAAGGAGATGATCTCGTGCGCATCAGGATCGAGCCCGCTCAGCTCGAGATCGACCGCGCACCAGCTCGCCTCGCGCCAGGGCGTGCGGCGGCCCGGCAGCCGCGCACGGCGGTACGCGGCGGCCGACTGGCTGCGCGCTCGCCGCATCGGCACCGCGCGCGGGAACCTCACTTGATTCCCACCTGGAGATCGGCAGCGACCCGCTTCTGGATCGAGGCCACGGCACGGAACGCCTCGCGCAGGTGGGTGCGGGTCAGCGGGCTGAGCCGGGCGGGGTCGACGTAATCGTCGGGCCGGCGGCCGGCGCGCAGCAAGCCGATCTGGTGCTCGAGGCGCAGCCCGTGCACGAGCTCGAACGCATCCTCGAGCGTGTGCGCATCCGTGGCGGGGAGCGTTCCTGCCGCGGCGGCGGCCCGGAGCCGTTCCGTCGTCGAGCCGCTGGTGACTCCGGCAGCCATGCCCGCCCACCGCGCCAGCCCGACGATCGGAACGATCCCGGCTCGCTTGAGGTCGAGTTGTCCTCGGTGCTCGCCGGAATGCTCGACCACCAGGCCGCGCAGGAAGCCGGTCGGTGGCCGGTAGGAGAGGGCGAAGCGCGCGAGCAGGCGGAGCAGGTCGGGATTGCGCGGGGCGATCCGGAACGCATCGGAGACCGGCGCGCCCATGTGCAGGCCCCACACGGGGCGACTGTCGACCAGCACCGAGACCAGAATCAGCGCCTTCTCCTGCGCGGGGTCGGCGATCAGACTGCGCGCGGCGCGGCGCCAGGACTCGATCGAGCGTACGAACAGCAGATCGGCGGCGGTGGCACCGTGCTCGTCGCGATGAAAGCCGCACGCCTCGAGGCCGGCCACGACCTTGACCCCGACACCGTGCAGGTAGGGCTTGAGCTCGGCCGCGTGCTCATCGCCCATCCACGCGATCGCGCTGTCCATGTCGGAGGCCGGCGTCGCCTCGCGCCGCGCCTGGCTGCCGAGCGCGAGCCAGGAGAACGGCGCCAGGGGCTCCCCCGCCTCCGCCACGGCGAGCTCGACCAGGCGGCGCGTCAGGACGTCGAGGACCACCGCGTAGACCGCGGTGATGTTCGACGCGGCGATGCGCGCGTCCTGCATCGCGATCAGAGCCGGACTGAGCTCGCGGGCGGCGGCCGCCACCTCCTCGGGGGTCTTGGCGGCCGCGATCGCCTGGCGCAGGTAGAACGACGAGCGGGTCTGGACCGCCACCAGGTCGAGGTCCGAGATCACGCCGAGGACCCTGCCCGTCGCCGAGACGACCGGGAAGTGGCGAAAGCCACGGTCGAGCATGTCGAGCAGGACCTCGCCACCGAGCTGGTCGGGACGGCAGGTGTACGCCGGAGCGGACATCGCCGCTGACACCGGCGCCTCGCCCGGGATGCCGTTGGCGACGACCCGGGTCCGCAGGTCGCGGTCGGTGAGGATCCCGATCGAGCCGTCGCCGAGATCGATCACGATCGACGTCCGGCCGGCGTCGGTCATCATCTGCGCAGCCTCGCGGATCGAGGTGTCCGGACGGCAGACCACGGCTTCGCCGCGTAGCAGCGATCCGACCGGCTGATGGGCCGGGTCACGAGCCGGGTGCGCCGCCGAGGTGCCCGCGTCGGTGAGCGGCGCCTCGAGCAGCGACCGCGCCACGTACCGCAGCCCCTCGGGACCCGACAGCAGACCCTTGGCCACCTGCGACGGGATGCGGTAGCAGAGGGTGTCCTCGGCGGCTCGGGCCTCGAATCCCGTCGGCAACCCCGAGAGCATCGACGCATGCCCGAACAGCTCACCTTCGCCGAGCAGGTCGAGCACGCGGCCGTCGTGGACGATCTCGACGGCGCCGCTGCGGATCACCCGCAGATGCTCGACGGGCTCCGACCCCTGCGAGAAGATCGTCGTGCCGGCGCGGTGGAACTCGACCTCGGCGACCGAGGCGACGCGCTCCACGTCGGACTCCTCGAGCGCTTCGAACGGCGGGTGCTCGGCGAGGAAGCGGACCACCTCCGGCGCGCTCCCCGCAGCGCTCCCGGCAGCGCTCCCGGCAGCGCTCCCGGCAGCGCTCAACCGATCGTCGGCGATGCCATTTCCGCTGCCTGCGCCCGCGTTTCCCGCTTGATCAGGTCCGCGCATTTCTCGCCGATCATCATCGTGGTGATGCACGGATTGATCGCGGGCAGGAACGGGAGAATCGACCCGTCGGCGATCCGGAGGGCGCGCACACCACGCACCCGCAGCTGAGGATCGACGACCGCGAGCGGGTCGGAGTCCGGGCCCATGCGTGCCGTGCAGGCAGGGTGGTAGACCGTGTTGTGGGTCTTGTGCATGTAGTCGATCAGCTCGTCGTCGGTCTGGGCGTCGGGCCCCGGGGCGAGCTCCCTGCCCGCCCAGGCCGCCATCGCCGGCTGCGAGACGATCTTGCGCGCCAGCCGGAAGCCGTGGGCCATCACCCGCTCGTCATGGCCTTCGGGATCGGTGAAGTAGCGGGGATCGACGCGGGCTCGGTCGCGGTAGTCGCGGGAGCGCAGGCGGACGGTGCCGCGCGAGCGGCCGCGGCACACGTTTGGGGTCAGGCAGAAGCCGTTCTCGGTCGTCGCATATCCCCATCGCGCCGTGTTCATGTCGAACGGCACCGACCCGTAGTGCATCATCAGGTCCGGCCGGTCGAGACCGTCCTCGGTCCTGGCGAACAGCCCGATCTCCCAGAACTGGGTCGAGGTCCGGAGCATCGGCTGCGTGGCCTCCCACTGGACGATCCCCTCGACGTGGTCGTCCAGGTTCTCGCCCACCCCGGGTGAGTCGACGATCGTCTCGATCCCGAACTCCTGGAGGTGGTCACCGGGCCCGATGCCTGAGAGCATCAGCAGTTTCGGGGTGTCGATCGCCCCAGCGCTGAGGATCACCTCGCGGTTGGCCTTGACCGACGCCTGGGTGAGCAGATCGGGCGTCAGGTACTCGACCGCGGTCGCGCGGCCGTCCTCGATCGCCACCCGCTTGACCCAGCACCCGGTGCAGAGCTCGAGGTTCGGGCGTGAGCCGAGGATCGGATGCAAATACGCGTGCGAGGACGACATGCGTGTGTTGTCGGCCGCCGAGTTGATCTGGAACCAGCCGGCGCCGTCGGTGACGGTGACGCCCTCGTTGTAGCGCGACGTCGGCAGTCCGGCCTGCGCCGCTGCCTCGAGCATCGCCACCCCGCACGGGTCCTCGGGGGGCACGGTGCGAATGTTGACCGGGCCCTCGCGACCGTGGTGGTCGCCCGGCCCGTCGTTGGTCTCCAGGCGCTTGATCAGCGGCCAGCACTCGGCCGCGCTCCAGCCCTCGCAACCCGCGGCCCACTCGTCGAGATCCTCCTTCGGCGTCCAGAAGGCGATGCACGAGTTGTGCGACGAGCAGCCGCCGAGGACCTTGGCCCGGGCGTGGCGCAGGAAGCTGTTGCCCTTCTCCTGCGGCTCGACGAGATAGTCCCAGTCGTAGCCCGAGTCGAGCAGGTACATCCAGCTCTCCAGCCGCAGGATCGCCGGGTCGTCGACGTCCGACGGCCCGGCCTCCAGCAGGCACACCGTGACCCCGGGATCCTCGGACAGGCGGGCGGCGAGCACGCAACCGGCGGTGCCGCCGCCGGCGATCACATAGTCGAACTCGCCCGCGTCGATCATGGGAACGCGTCCCCGTGCGGCGCCGGGATTGGCACCTCGACCGCGGCGCGGTGCTCCTCCAGCACTGCGGGATCCTTCTTGGCCTGGACCAGGAAGTAGTACAGACAGCCGATGATCACCACCGCCCCGATAAATAGCTCCGCAGACCACTTCCAATACCAGTGCGGAGCGCCGACCGCGTTGTAGACCGTTGCCCGCGGCCATGCGATGTTGATCGTCACCAGCACGCCATAAGCCACGGCCAGGACGTTGACGAGCAGCCCCCAGCGACCGAGCGAGAAGTACGGACCCCAATCCTTCTTCGGCCAGGTGCCTCGCAGGCGGCGGATCAGCATCGGCACCGTCACCCCGAGGTAGGCGAGGTAGAACATGATGATCGCGATCGAGGTGAGCGCTGCGAAGGCGCTCTGGTTGCCGACGTTGATCGCCAGCAGCACGATCGCGAGGACGCCGGTCACCAGCGCGGGGACGATCGGCACCTTCCGATGGCCTGAGACCCGTGCAATCTCAGAGCCGAACGGCAGCCGGTCATCGCGGGCCATCGAGAACAGCATCCGAATCGTCGCGGTCTGCACCGCTAGGCAGCAGACGAAGATCGCCAGCCCCGCATCGGCGAGGAACACGTTGCCGGTAGTGTTGCCGAACGCGTTCTTGATCACGTAGGGCAGGCCGAGAAGCCCGATGTTCTTGTCGGCGAGGTTCTTGTTCGACATGATCGCCAGCAGGATCACCAGGCCGCCGATGATCGCGGCCGCGGCGATTGCCCGGATGATCGCCGGCGGCGCGTGTTTCCGCGGGTCGTTGGTCTCCTCGGCCAGGGTCCCGGCGGTGTCGAACCCGTACATCACGTATGCGCTCAACAGACCGCCGACCAGGAGGGCGCCAAAGTAGCCCCAGGGATGGCCGGCGCCGTAGCCGTAGGCGTGGGTGATGACCGACGGCGGATGATGAAGGTGGAACAGGAGCAGGATGATCAGCAGCGACGCGCCGACCAGCTCGGCGATGACGCCGATGTTGTTGATGCGGGCCATCAGCTTCACACCGAGCATGTTGATGATGGTCGTGATGACGATCAGGATCGTGCCGAGGAGAAGCAAGTTCTGCGCCCCGCCCTTGGTGATCGTGGTTCCCGCGTCGGCGGCAGTGCCGAAGAATTGGAGTTTTGTGGTGATCTGGGGCAGCACAACCTGCCAGTCGACCGCCACGGCGGCGATCGTCACGATCGCGCCGACGATGTAGATCCAGCCGGTCATCCACGAGCCGAACGGGCCGGCGAGCTGCTTGGACCACTGGTACACAGAGCCGGCGATCGGGTACTGGCCGGCCATCTCCATGAAGCACAGCGCGACCAGGATCTGGCCGAAGACCACGACGGGCCAGGTCCACCACACGCCGGGTCCGGCGTTGAAGTAGCCGAGGGCGAACAGCGCCGTGACGCCGGTGAGAATTGAGATGTAGCTGAAGCCGGCCGCGAACGCCGAGAAGCTCCCCAGTGAACGGTCGAGCTCCTGCTTGTAGCCGAACTCCGCCAGATCCTGAGTGTCGGATCTCGAACCTGGCGCCTCTACTTCAGTGGCCATCGATGTACCTCCCGTACGCGCGCCGTGTGGACGCGACTACTCGGAACGAATTGAGCGTCTTGATTGAGCGTCTTGGCGGCGGCCTGAGCTCGCCTCGGTGACCGATCGCCGGCCTGATGCCGGAACGGATGCGTCACGCGGGATTCAGTTCTCCTCCGTGGTCCTCCAGTGTCGCGTCAGTGGCGATTTGCCCCTTCCGCGGCCCATTGACCAGGGCCTGATCGAACTGTTATATATCAGTCGTCGAACTGTGTCAACGCGATCAAGATCCCTTGCGTGCCCATGGCCGTAGACGCCGCACAACAGATGTTCGTGGGCGGCAACTGGGGACCCAGCGTCAGCGGCGAGACGCTCGAGGCGACCAGTCCCGCGACCGGAGAAGTGGTGGGAAACGTCCCCCAGGGCGATCGCGATGATGCGCGCGCAGCGATCGCCGCGGCGCGCGCGGCGGCGGACGGCTGGGCGCGGCTGACCGCGTTCGAGCGCGCGGCGAAGATGAACACCGTCGGCGACCTGATCGAGTCGCGACGGGACGAGCTGGCGCGGACGCTGACGCTCGACCAGGGCAAGCCCCTGCATGCCGAGGCCTACGACGAGGTGGACGAGCTGGTCGAGTATTGGCGGATGGCGGCCGAGGACGCGAAGCGGCTCGGCGGCGAGCTGCCGAACTCGGTGTCCCCCGGCAAGCGGGTGATGCTCGTGCGCCGGGCCCGTGGCGTCGTCGGCGTGATCAGCCCCTGGAACTGGCCCTATACGATGCCGGCGGAGCTGATCGCCCCGGCGCTCGCCTCCGGCAACGCCGTCGTGTGGACGCCGGCGCCGTCGACGGCGGTGTGCGCGGTGGCGCTGGCGCAGTGCATCGCCGACGCCGACCTCCCGCCCGGCGTGTTCAACCTGGTCACCGGTCCCGGTCCGGTCGTCGGCGACGAGATCGCCCGCAACCCGGGAACCGACGGCGTCGCCTTCATCGGCTCGACAGCCACCGGGAGGCTGGTCGGACAGGCCGCGGCGGGCAAGGCGACGCTGCTGGAGATGGGCGGCAACGGACCGCTGGTGGTGATGGACGACGCCAACCTGGACGCCGCCGTTGAGGCGACCCTGACCGCGTGCTTCCTGTGCGCCGGCCAGAGCTGCACCGCCGGCGAGCGGATCCTCGTCCACCGGGCGGTCGAGGACGAGTATCTCGAGCGCCTCAGGCGCCGGGTGGCCGAGACCATCCGGCTGGGCAACCCGTTCGAGGAGCAGACGACGATGGGCCCGCTCAACAACGAGCCGGTGGCCGCGAAGATGGACGAGCATGTCGCCGATGCCCTGGAGCGCGGAGCGAGGGCGCTCAGCGGCGGGCAGCGCGCCGGCGGGTATCCGACCGACCTCTACTGGCCGGCGACGGTGCTGGCGGGCGTGCCGTCCGATTCCCGGGTGGCCGTCGAGGAGACGTTCGGCCCGATCGCCCCGGTGGTCGCGATCGACTCGCTGGAGCAGGCGATCGAGCTGGCCAATGCCTCGCCGTACGGGCTGCTGGCGGCGATCTTCACCGCCGACCTGAATCGGGGCCTGGAGTTCGCCGATCGCGTCCGCACCGGATGGGTGAACATCAACGAGTCGAGCAACTACTGGGAGGCGCAGCTGCCCTTCGGCGGGCGTGCCGGAACCGACAGTGGCATCGGCCGGGTCGGCGGCGCCCACGTGATGCGGGCGTTCTCCGAGCTCCAGACCGTGGTGCTGACTCCGCATTCACCGTCAACGTCACCGTGACGGCGGCCGGCGGGGCCGGCCGGGATCCGGTCGCCGAGCGGGCCGCCCGGCTGCTGGCGCTCGTCCTCGAGCGCTCGCCGCGCACGGTCACCGGGCTGGCCGACGAGCTCGGGCTGTCGGCGCCCGAGGTCGCGCCGCTCGCCGCCGCGCTCGAGCGCAACGATCTGCTGGCCTGGGATTCCGAGCGATCGGGCCTGAGCCCCGGGGCGGCGGTCCTGCGCTTCGCCAGCTCGGGCGCCGGCCGCGAGGATCTCGTCGAGCTCGCCCAGCCGGCCATGCGCCGTCTGGCCGAGGAGAGCGGCGAGACGGCCAATCTGATCCTGTGCCGCCCGGCCGGAACCGAGGCGATCGCACAGATCGACGGCGAGCACCTGCTCGGGGCGACGAACTGGATCGGCCGCGAGCTCGGCCTCCACTGCACCGCCGCCGGGAAGGTGTTCCTGGCCTTCGGAGCCGCCGAGCTGCCGGACGGCGAGCTCGCGGCGAGCGCGCCGGCGACGATCACCGACCGCCGGCGCCTGCACAACGAACTCGAGGCGATCCGCGATCTCGGCTACGCGACGATCGTCGACGAGCTCGAGCCGGGCCTGTCCGCGGTGGCGGCTCCCGTGCGCGACCGGGGCGGCGCCGTGATCGCGGCCCTCACGGTCTCGGGGGCATCGCTGCGTCTGGCCCCGCCGCGGCTGCGGCTGCTCGGCCGGCTCACGCTCGAGCAGGCCCACTCCCTCTCGACTCGTCTCGGTCACGACGCGCCGCTGGACGGGTACCTGGCCCAGAGGCCGCGGCCGGGTCGGGCCAGCGCCTGAGCGGCCGCGACGCTCTCTGGGGTCGTGCCGGCTGAACCGGCCGCGACGCTCTCCGGGGTCGTGCCCGCTGAACCGGCCGCTGCGACCGGTTCAGAGCACGGTGCGGATCTCGCGCTCGAAGGTGGCGATGTGCTCCTCCAGCACGGCGCGGGCGCGCTCGGAATCGCCGGCCGCGATCGCGTGCAGCACGTCGTCGTGCTCATGCACGCGGGCGAACAGGTGCGGCAGGCGATCGAGGACGAGATGCCAGATCCGCAGCGAGAGGTTGAAATAGCGCGCCAGCGTCTCCTCCAGGTACGGGTTGTCGGCGCAGCGGTAGATGAACCGGTGCACGCGGGCGTCGAGCGCCATCAGCGCCTCGACGTCGTCGCTGCCCTGGCTGTGGCCGAGGTCGACCAGCAGCTCGTCGAGCTCCGCGCGCTGGGCCTCGCTCAGGCGCTCGGCCGCGCGGGAGGCCGCGTGTCCCTCCAGCTGCATGCGCACATCGGAGATGTGCGCCAGATCGGTGATGTTGATCTCGGATGCGAACGTTCCCCGGCGCGGGAACACGGTGACCAGGTTCTCCAGCGCGAGCCGCTTGATCGCCTCACGCACCGGGGTCCTCCCCATCTCCAGCTGCTCGCCGAGCAGGTCCTCGTTGATCGGCGCCCCGGGAGCGATCCGCAGCGTGACGATCTGGTCGCGGAGCTCCGCGTAGGCGCGATCGGCGAGCAGCTCACGCGAGCCGGCGGCGGCACGCCTGCCGTCAAGCGGTGCGCCCGAGCGCTGCGCTGCGCGGGGCGCGGCGGTCGTGCGGCCCGCCGGGGGCGACGGCTGCATGCTCACGGCGACATTCCCGGCGCCCGCCGCGGCGCACGCAGGCCGACGATCGCGATGCCCGCGCCGAGGTCCCTCGACACGCCCAGCGCCCAGCGCTCACCGACCCCCGGTTGACGCGCCGCGTGGCCGCCTGATATATGAGTCATCGACGAGCGATTCTAAACAACGGGCACGGCTTCCGCCAACCCTTGCAGGCGCAGGTTGCAGGGCCTTTGGCGGGGTGCTGTTGAGGTGCACGATGAGATCAACAGCCGACACGAGCGATGCGGAGCTCGTCGTCGCGCGGCTGGCCTGCGGTGACGCTCACGGCGCCCGGGCGAAGGTGGCGGAGCTCGTTCGGCACACGCCGGTTCTGAGCTCCCGCAGCCTCTCGGAGCTGTGCGGCGGCCGGGTCCTGCTGAAGGCCGAGAACCTGCAGCGCACGGGGTCGTTCAAGATCCGCGGGGCGCTGCACAAGGTCTGCGGCGTCGACAATCCGCACGGCGTGGTGGCCGGCAGTGCGGGCAATCACGCGCAGTCGCTCGCCTACGCGGCACGGTGGCGCGGTCTCCCGTGTGAGGTGTTCATGCCGCGCGAGGCGGCGATCGCCAAGATCGCCGCGGTCGAGGCCTTCGGCGGTGTGGTCCGCCTCGGGGGCGAGTCCGTGGACGACTGTGTCACCGCGGCGCGCGAGCGCGCGGCCGAGCACGGCGCCACGTTCGTGCACCCCTTCGACGATCCCGAGATCATCCTCGGGCAGGCCACGCTGGGGCTCGAGCTGCTCGAGGACGTCGACGACCTCGCGCAGGTGATCGTGCCCGTCGGCGGAGGCGGTCTGATCTCCGGGATCGCGGGAGTGATCAAGTCCGCGCGACCCGAGGTGCGCGTGACCGGAGTCCAGATCGAGGCCTGCGCGCCATACCCGGGCTCGCTGGACGCCCACACGCCGGTCGGCGTCACTCCGACACCGACGATCGCGGACGGGATCGCGATCAAGCGACCGGGCGAGATCACGCTGCCGCTGGTGGAGCGGTGGGTCGACGAGATCATCGTGGCTCGGGATGACGACACCGCCGAGGCCATGGTCTGGCTGCTCGAACGGGCGAAGCTGGTCGTCGAAGGGGGCGGCGCGGTGGGCGTGGCAGCGCTTGTCTCGGGCCAGATCGCCCCCGTGCGGAGCGGCTCCACCGTGATCGTGCTCTCGGGCGGCAACGTCGACGCCGGCCTGCTGGCCGCCATCGCCCAGCGCCATGAGACGACCGTCGGGCGCCGGCTGCGGCTGTTCACCAGGATCTCCGATCGGCCCGGCGGCCTGGCGGCGCTGCTCACGTGCATCGCCGAGGCCGGCGGCAACGTGGTCCACGCCGACCACGTGCGCGAGGCGGTGGCGCTGCACGTGCGGGAGACCGGCGTGGAGATCGCCCTCGAGACGCGCGGCAGCCGTCATGGCGAGACGATTGTGGCCACGCTCGAGGCGGCCGGGTATTCGGTCAGAAGACTGGATCAGGAGGCGATCACCGAACCCACGGGGAGCGCAGCGCACGCGGCGCAGATGAAGCTCTCGATCAGCGAAGACGACTGATAGGTGACTGATATATTTGCCGTCCCGCAGACCGCGGCCGGGTGGGCCGAGGAGGGTGCGCAATGAGCGAGGGAAGTCAATGACGCGGGAGGTCGACGCCGTCATCATCGGCGCGGGCGTGATCGGCGCCTCGATCGCCTTCGAGCTCTCCAAGCGCGGCTACCGGACGCTCAACATCGACAAGCTGCCGGCATCCGGTTACGGCCCGACCAGCAACTCGTGCGCGATCGTCCGTGCCCACTACTCCTCGCGCGAGGGCGTCGCGATGGCCTACGAGGGCTTCTTCTACTGGCAGGACTGGGAGCGTTACCTCGAGGCGCCCGATGAGTCCGGGGCCGCCAAGTACATGCAGTCGGGGACGATCCTGCTCAAGAGTGGCACCGGCCACCACGAGAAGGTGCTGGCCCACTACCGCGACCTCGGGGTCGAGTACGAGGAGTGGGACAACGCCGAGCTCCGGCGCCGGATCCCGATCTACGACACGAGCGCCTTCTGGCCACCCCGCCGCCCGACCGATCCCCACTTCTGGGATCAGCCTGAGCAGCAGCTCGACGGCGCGATCTTCACGCCCGGATCGGGCTACGTCTCAGACCCGCAGCTCGCCACGCACAACCTGCAGCGCGCGTCCGAGGCCAAGGGCGGCAGCTTCCTGTTCAAGGCCGAGGTGGCCGAGATCCGCCTGGACCGCGAGCGGGTCCGCGGCATCACGCTGGCCGACGGTCACGAGATCGACGCCCCGATCGTGATCAACGTGGCCGGCCCGCACTCGTTCGTGATCAACCGCATGGCCGGTGTCGAGGAGGGGATGAAGGTCAAGACCCGGGCGCTGCGCCACGAGGTCCACCACGTGCCCGCACCGCCGGACTTCGATTTCGAGGCCGACGGCTTCCATACCTCCGACGGGGACACCGGGATCTACTTCCGTCCCGAATCGGGGAACCACATCCTGATCGGCTCCGAGGATCCCGACTGCGACCCCAAGGTGTGGGTCGAGAAGCCCGACGAGTTCGACCGCAACGTGACCGAGGCGCAATGGGAGGCGCAGGTCTACCGCCTGGCCCGCCGGATCCCGACGCTCAGGATCCCCAACGAGCGCAAGGGCGTCGTCGACCTCTACGACGTCTCGGACGACTGGATCCCGATCTACGACCGCTCCGACCTGCCCGGCTTCTACATGGCGATCGGCACCAGCGGCAACCAGTTCAAGAACGCCCCCGTGGTCGGCCATCTGATGGCCGAGCTGATCGACCGCGTCGAGCATGGCCACGACCAGGACCAGGACCCGATCAAGGTCAAGGCCCGACACACCGGCCTCGAGCTCGACACCGGCTTCTACTCCCGCCTGCGCGAGATCAACCCGGACTCGAGCTTCTCGGTCAACGGGTAGGGCTGCGCCGGTTCCGGCAGGTCCCGGGGCGGATACCGGCCGCATGCCGGAACGAGAGCCGCCACCCCGCCCGCCACTGCGAGGCGCTGACCGTGCCCGACAAGCGCGACGCTGCTGCCGACCCCGCGATTGCGGCCGAGGCACGCGGGCTTTACGCCGCCATCGCCGCGCTACCGGATGAGTTCCGTGACGCGCTCGTGGCGATCGAGGGAACGAGCCGCCACACCGTGTGTCACAACACGTTCGTCCATCCCGATGGACGTCAAGCGGTTCGCTGCACTCGGCGTGATCGCGAACTGCACGCCGCTGTGGGGGACCGACTACGACGGCAACTTCTACGACATGTACACCCAGAAGCTCGGACCCGCGCGGATGGACGAGCGTCTGTATCCCTACGGGGATCTGGTGCGCAGCGGAGCCGTGGTCACCTACGGCGCCGACATCCCTGGCGTTCAGATACGCGAGATCCCCCCGCTGATCCAGATCGAATCGCTCCTGACTCGCAAGCGCCCCGGGTTTCCGCGCGACCGCGCACTCGTCCCCCGCCAGCGGATCGGCCTGCATGACGCACTGCGCGGCTACACCATCAACGGCGCATACCAGCTACGGCTGGAGGACAAGATCGGGTCGCTGCAAGCGGGCAAGCACGCCGACATCACCGTGCTCGATGAGAACCTGTTCGACGTCGAGCCTCAGGACATTCACGCGGTCGCGGTCAGGATGACCATGATGGACGGGCGCATCACCCACGACGCACGAACCTGAACATCGCGTCGGCATCGCGCGGGGCAAGCCAGCCGAGCCGACTTCAGAACGTCGGTCGAATGACAGTGCTGGTGCGTCGGCGGACTTCGCATGCTAGCCCGCGCGCGGCGATGGCTAGGCCAAGGCGACGAGGGGCGCCGCAAATGCGAACGGCTCGGCGGGCTGAAACCGTGATGTGACGTCTCCGACGAGGTCGGACTCACCGTTGAGGTCAAGCTTGAGCGCCGGCGCGCCCACCGACAGGTCGAGGTCGCCCACGGTGATCCAAACGATGTTCGGGTCCGAGGCGGATTCGAAGTAGTACACGCCGGAGGTGAGGTCAGCGACCGTGCGCCAGAGGGTGGGCGCGATGTTCGGGCGGTCCGGATCGCTGGCCGCGAACGGCTGCGAAGCGTTGCGCATCACGCTCAGGATCTCTGCGACCGCCTCGCGGTCCGAGCCGGGCTCAGGCAGCCGCCGGACGTAATACGCCGCCCGGATGAAGCGATCGTCTGGCTCGCCGCTGCCTGGGAGCAGTGCATCGTCGCCGAGACCCTCAAACCGCCGCAAATTCACCAGCTGGTCGTCAAACGGCGGCGAGTTGGTGACGACGTTGAACGACCGGTCATGGTGGATCCGCGGCTCGCCGTCAACGTACTCGACGACCGCTGAGTCGCCGCTGGCATCGTCGAGCACAAGATGAACTGTGATGTTCTCGCCGCTGACCGGGTCAGTCTGTGGGACGAGCTGCACCGGCGTCTGCTCCAAGAAGGTCACGGCATCCGCGACGGTAGCGAAGTTGTCGACGAAGTACTGCATCCAGATCGTTGGCGCCAGCGCCGGCCGGTCCGGATCCCGTTCGGCGTAGTCTGACTCGGCCAGCCACAGCAGGTGCGCCCCCAGCCCGGCACCGTTCATGCCATCCGCGCTGGCGATGTCATAAGCGGTCGAGACGACGCTTCCGAACTGCGCCGTCCAGGAAAGACCGCCGTCAACGAGACCGTCGCGCTGCATCCCGGCCGGCAGCGCCCAGATGTTCGTGCGCGTGTCGTACGCCCAATCCATCGAGCGTCCTACCAACGTGACGCCACCGGGGGTCGTCCACATCGCTCTCGTGCACATTCGCGCGTCCTTTCGCAGGTGAACCTGTTGTATCGGCATTCCAAGCGGTGCCCTTGAGCCCTACGTCCAGAGGAAGGCGGCGTACCTTCCCGGTTGATTGAAGACCGAAGCCGGCGATGGCCGGCAGGAAGGCGCGCCATGGTGGATGTTTCGCGCGCTCCCCGTCGGGGAGGACGATGAGGTGCGGGTCACGTTGGATGATCTCGCTCGGGAGGGCGCGCTTCGGATGATCGCCGCGGCGCTGGAGGCCGAGGTCGATGAGTATGTCGCGTC
>JADGPN010000246.1 GCA_017882465.1 Solirubrobacteraceae bacterium | reverse complement strand
GGAGCTGTTTCTGTCGGAGAAGACGATCGAGAGCCACCTGTCGAAGGTGTTCGCCAAGCTCGGCGTGTCCGGACGGGTGGCCGTTGCCGAGACGGTAGGTCGAGAGCGCGACCCTGAGAATTGAGGGGGTGGAAGTAGGGGGTTCCCCGATGTTCGCCGCGGCCTGCGGGCGTCAGTCTGCAGCTCGTGCCGACCTTCCTGCTGACCCACCATCACACGGCCCTCGAGTGTGCGCAGGTGTTCGCGGCGTGGCGCGGTTTCACCAGCCCGCTGCGCCACCGCGACGCGCTGTCGAGCTGCCCACAGGGCGGTCATCGCCTGTGGTGGGTCGTGGAGGCTCCCGACGAAGCGGCCGCGCTCGGCCAGTTGCCCGCGTACGTAAGCCGCCAGCCTGGCCGCCCTGGATCAGAGCCTGCCACTCGAGGGGGCGGTCGTGCTCGCCGAGGTATGAGGAGAGCCAGTCGCAGCAGTCGCGATCGCCGACGGGCGGTCGCAGGCCCGTCGCGCTCGACGCCGGCACTGCTTGGGCACCTCCGGCTCAAGCGGCTTCAGGTCGGTTGATCGGCTCGATCTGGGGCATCTGATCAAACCGCAGCCGGCGATCGCCGGCTGATCGCAGCGCCCAGCGCGCAACCCACACCACAACACACCACGAATCCGAGGAGGTTCGATCCCGGACTGTGCTCCCACCAACCCAGCTGTTGCACCAGGGCGGCAGTGTCGCGCCCGCGCGTTCGGCTGTTGTGGCGCCCGGCGCCATCGCTGTCCGCGTAGCACGAAACCAACGACCACACACGATGCAGGAACAGACAGTGAGGCAAGCAAGACAATGAGACTCTTTCGCATCAGCCGCGTGGCAGTGCTGGCGCTCGTCGCTGGCCTGGTGTGCGCGGGCGGCGCATACGCGACCGTGATCGGCCTGCCGTTCGTCGGCTCGCAGGTCAACAACGACCCGGCGAACGGGATCGACCCGAATCAGGATGCCGGTTTGTCCGACGTGGTCGGCGGCTCGCTGACCGCGGGTGGCCCGCGGGTTCCGTGGGGTACGTTCGAGCAGAAGTCCGGAAGCTCGCAGCAGATCTTCGTGCGGGCGTTCAAGAACGGCCAGTGGGTCACTCAGGGCAAGTCGCTGAACATCGACCCGAACGCGGTGGCCGAGGCCCCGTCGATCGATTTCGCGGGTGCGGGTCGTACCGTGCCGTGGGACTCGTGGTACGAGCCCAACCAGGCGCTCGGCGGCGAGAAGCAGATCTTCGCGAGCCGCTTCAACGCCGCCGCGAACACCTGGGTGCCGGAGGGACAGGACCGGGGCTCAGGGGTTCCCTCGCTCAACATCCACACCAACAAGGAGGCGGAGAATCCGTCGGTCGCCGGCGGCGCCACCGTCCCGGGCAACGACCCGGTGCCGTGGGTCGCGTGGCAGGAGCAGGACGGCAACGTCAACAACTCCGGTAACCACGACCAGATCATCGTCTCCAAGGGCGTCAAGCAGGCGACGCTCCACAACCCCTGCACCGGCTTCAAGCCGTCCTCGGCGGCGAGCGTCAGCGCGTTCTGCTGGCAGCAGGTCGGCGCCGATCGGCTTGCGGCTGATGGCGGTTCGTCGCCCAACGGTGATCCGAGCCTGAACGTCGATCCGAGCCGTGACGGCATCGAGCCTGACATCACGTTCACGGGCGCGAACGACAAGGTCGCGTGGACGGTCTGGTACGAGGTCGGCGACAGCCACCTGGGGCTGCGCAACAACGACCAGGTGTTCGCGGCGAAGATCGTCGGCGACAACACCGCCGACGGCGGGTTCCACTGGCAGGCCGTCGGCAACGGCACGGCGGGGCAGACCAACCCGCTCGACACCTCGAGCAATCCGCCCGGCTTCGGCCACTGCGCGACGTCCACGACAGCCGAGGACCAGTGCTCACTGAACGCGAACCCGCAGCAGGGAGCTGAGGATCCGCGTGTCGCCACCGGCACGTTGACTCCCGGCAGCGCGACGGTGCCGTGGATCGTGTGGGCCGAGGACACCGGCAACGGCAAGCACGCCATCTTCATCTCGAGGCTGGTCAACGGTGATCATTTCGAGCTGTTCAACGGTGGTCAGCCGCTGTCGCCGACGAACCGCGATTCGACGCATCCCGACATCACGTTCTTCGGGAACGTGCCGTACGTCTCGTGGATCGAGGCGCATGGTGACGGCAACCGCGGCTTCGTCGGGCACTTCGAGAACGGCGTGTTCGTGCTCGACACCCCCGACGGCATCGGCCTCTCGCCACACGGTCACCGCGCGTCGCTGATTGACGCCCGCGTGCCGCTGTCGTCGAACTGCACGGCCGATCCGTTCACGAACGACGGTCAGGCATGCCTGGTCGCGGCGGTCAACGCACCGTTCGACCTGTTCACGACGACCGGCAGCCCGCAGCGGCTGTTCAGCCAGGCGATCATCGGCGGTCCGAACTGCATCCTGTTCCGCAGCTGCAGGCTGTCGCTCATCTCGGCGATCACCGGCGTCGTGATCCAGGGCAATCTCGCCCAGAGCAACAGCGTCGGGATCCTCGTCCAGCGGATCGTCGGCACCCGGCGCGTGCACGGCAAGCGCGTGCTCGTGCTTCGGGCCGTAGGCCGCGTCCCGCTGGGTCACCACCACAAGGGCCAGCTGAAGATCCGCTGGAACCTGAACGTGAACGGCCATCGCCTCGCGCGCGGCCGCTACCTGATCACTCTCCGTGCGTTCGACAGCCATCGGAACCTGCTCGGACACACCAACTCGGTGATCCTCACGGTCAAGCACTAACGGACAGTGGGGTCCGGCGCTCAGCCGGCGCCGGACCCCGCTCGCGCCTGCGGCGCCAACACCCGCACCGACAGGCCACAGCCGCGTACAAACCCAGCGACCAGCTCGCAGCGCCGATCAGCAGCTCCGCGGAGCGCTAACCGAGCAGCCGGAGTACGCCAGCGCTGAAAACAGAGGGCAACGCCGAGCTCTGCGCGATGATCGCGTGCAGCAGCCACCGTCGCGAGGTGTTGAAGCGAATCCCGTCACGGTTCGCGCCGGGGCCACACTCCACGCTCGGCGACGACCGCGAGGGCTTCCAGTAGCAACGGCGCAGATTGCACGGTAAGCGTTAGACGCGGTTCGGCGGTGGCGGATGCTGGCGTTCCGGAGTCGTCGACGCAGGCCAGCTTGTTAGACGCGGCCCGATCGGCGGTGCTGAAGGCCGGCCAGCTGCGCGTTAGATGCGGTGGACCGGACGGAACGCCGCGCCTAAGCAGAATTAGAAGACGCTACTTTGCGGCTGGCGACACGACCCGAGCACTGGGCCGAATAGGCCCCGGACCGCGAGACGAATCATCGGATGGGTTGAGACACCGGATCGCCGGCAATGACGAGAGGCGGGCTCGCCGTATTCGCGCTTGGGGTGTCCGTAAGGTTTTCGCACTTACGGGCTATCGTGGTGTCCCGGATGCGCTTGGCCTCGTGCTCGGCGTCTTCGCGCTGTCGGTCAGCGGGCGGCACCTCCGCCATGCAGCTTGTCGGCAAGGACTTCGCGGGCGATCCTAGATATCCTTATCGCACAACAATGTGTGACGGCGAAGTTCCAAGATGAACCGCTAAATCGAGATCCGTGTGTCGGCGGGTTTACCTCTCCGTAGAGTCGCTCCCGCAGCCACCATGACCCGTGATGCCGTCAGCGCGGTCGGTCTGAAGCCGCCGATCATCGGCCGGCGACGGCAGCTGGCGGCGTTGGCCGAGGCGCTGGTGCGGCTGGAGGGCCGTGGTTCGCCGATCGTTGCGCTGAGCGGCGAGCCGGGCATCGGCAAGACGCGTCTGCTGGATGAGCTGTGTGCGAGAGCCGATGGTCATGGGCATCTCGTCCTCTGCGGGCGCGCTGCCGAGATGGAGCAGGATCTGCCATTCGCCGTGGTCGTTGATGCTCTGGGCGACTATGCGGCGTCGCTGGGCAGCGACCGCCTCGAGCGCTTGATCGGCGCTCAGGCTGGGGAGCTCGCGCCGGTCTTGCCCGGCGTCGACGGGCTCGGTGGCGTCGGTGTGGGTCGGCTGCAGGACGAGCGCTTCCGGACCCATCGTGCGGTGCGCGCGCTGCTTGAGGCGCTCGGCGCAAGTGGCCGTGTCGTGTTCGCCCTGGACGACGTGCACTGGGCCGACGACGCGTCGCTGGAGTTGATCGCCTACTTGCTGCGCCGGCCGCCGCGTCGCGGGGTGATGCTCGTCGTGGCCTTCCGGCCGGCGCCCGCGCGCCCTAGGCTGGTCGACGCGCTGGCCGGCGCCGGCCGCGACGGCGCCGTCGTGGAGCTGTCGCTGGGGGCCCTGACGCGTGCCGAGGCCGACCGCCTGCTCGACGACGGCGTGCCGGATCCCGCGCGGGAGGCACTGTTCGTCCAGTCTGGCGGCAACCCGTTCTATCTGCAGGAGCTGGCGCGCGGATCGGCGTCGCGGGCGTCGGTCGCGGCGGCTGATGTGCCGCGCAGCGTCGCGCTGGCGCTCGACGAGGAGGTACGCGCGCTGCCCGATGACGCGCAGCGTCTCGCCCGCGCCGCGGCGGTCGTGGGCGACCCGATGGCGCTCGATGTCGCGATCGCGGCGGCCGAGCTCGAGGAGGGTCCCGCGCTGGCCGCGCTCGATGCGCTGGTGGGCGCGGCGCTGCTGGCGCCGACCGAGGTGCCACGCCGCTATCGCTTTCGCCATCCGCTCGTTCGGCGTGCGGTTTATGACGCGACCGCCGAGGGCTGGCGGCTCGGCGCGCACGCCCGCGCGGCGCGCGTGCTGGAGGAGCATGGCGGATCGCTGACGGCCCGCGCGCATCATCTGGAGCGCTGCGCCCAGCCCGGTGACGCGGCTGCGATCGACGTGCTCGTCGCGGCGGGCGCGACGGCCGCCGCGCGCTCGCCGGCGACGGCGGCGGCCTGGTATGCCGCCGCGCTGCGCCTGCTGCCCGAGGGCGCTGAGACCGCCGGGCAGCGGCTCGGGCTGCTGGTGGCGCTGGCCCAGAGCCAGGCCGCGACCGGTGAGCTGATGGCGGCGCTGCAGGCATTGGCGGCGGCGCTGGATCTGGCCGCGGCTGACGACGGGCTCGCCCCGCTGCGCGCGCGCCTGGTCGCCGGCTGCGTGATGTGCGAGAACCTGCTCGGCCGGCACGAGGCGGCCCACGGCCGGCTCGTCGCCGCGCTGGACGATGTCGCCGATCCGCGGTCGGCCGCCGCCGCGGACCTCCAGGTCGAGCTGGCCGCCGACGCGCTCTACGATGGCGACTTCGCGACGATGCACGCGTGGGCGCAGCGCGGGTTGGACGCCGCGATCGCGCTCGCCGAGCCGGCGCTGGCGGTCGTGGCCGAGAGTCTGGTGTGTTTCGCCGAGCTCGGGCTCGGCCGGATCGCCGAGGGGCAGGTCGCGGCGGTCGCGGCGAGCGCGCGGCTGGACGCGTTGGGCGACGATGCGATCGCGCTTCGGCTCGACGCGCCGTACTACCTCGGGTTCGCCGAGTATTTCGCCGAGCGCTATGACGACGCGATCCGCCATCTGCGCCGCGGCATCGCTGTGTCGCGGGCCTCGGGGCAGGGGCAGTTCGCGACGCCGATGGCTATTGGCCTTGCGCACGCCTACGAGGTGACCGGCCGCCCGCGCGCGGGTCTTGACCAGGCCGAGGCCGCCGTCGAGGCCGCTCGGCTGTCGGGCAACGGCCAGATCCTGTGTTGGGCGCTGACTGCCGAGGCGTGGATCGCGGCGATCGCCGGCGAGCTGCCTCGCGCCCGCGCCGCGGGCGCCGAGGCCGTCGACCTGCTCGGGGGCCTGGACGAGAGCGTGCTCTCGCGCGCGACCCGCGTGCACGTGGCCGCGGCGCAGCTGGAGGCCGGCGAGCCGGAGCGCTGCCTGGAGGCGATGGCCGACGCCGGCGGGCCGGAGTTCGTGCACGTCGAGCCTGGCCGGCGCGCGTGGCTGTACGCGATCCTGGCGCGCGCAGAGCTGGACCTCGGCCATGTCGTCGTCGCCGAGGACTGGGTGGCGCGCGGCGAGCGGCTGGCGCAGACGCTCGGGCTCGGCTACGTTGAGGGCGCGGTTGCCTACGCCCGAGCGGTGCTGGAGCTCGACCGCGGCGACGCGCGCCGCGCGCTGGACCAGGCCGAGCGGGCCGTTAGACGCGCCGCCGACGCGGGCGCCGCCGTGCAGGCCGCACGAGCTCGGATCGTGGCGGGGCGTGCGGCGGCGGCGGCCGGCGATGTCGAGAGCGCCGCGGCTTG
>JADGPN010000053.1 GCA_017882465.1 Solirubrobacteraceae bacterium | reverse complement strand
GTCACGGCCGCCGCACGCAGCGCGCACGAAGCCCGCCCCTACTTCCCTACTTCCCTACTTCCCTACTTCCCTCCTTCCCTACTTCCCTACTCCCCCTCGCCCTCCGACCCCTCATGGCCATGGCCACGGCCGCTGCCGCCCGCCGAGGCCCCGGCCGGGGCAGCTCCCTCGGCCAGGTGCGTGAGGATCCTCGGCACGTCGGCCTCAGTGATCAGCACCTGGCGCGGCTTTGAGCCCTCGTAGCCGGAGATGATGCCGCGGCGCTCGAGCATGTCGATCAGCCTGCCGGCGCGGGTGTAGCCGAGCCGAAGCCGGCGCTGGAGCATGGAGGTGGAGGCGGTGCCCATCTGCGCCACCAGCGAGATCGCCTCCTCGAGCAGCGGATCCTCGTCGGGGTGCAGCGCGTCGTCGTCCTCGCCGCCAGCGTCCTCGGAGGCGACCGCCTCGAGCAGCTCCTCGTGGAGCTCGGGCTCGCCCTGGCGGCGCCAGGCCTCGGTCAGTTCCAGGATCTGCGCCTCGTCGATGTAGGCGCCCTGGATCCGCTGCAGCTTGGAGGAGCCGACGGGTGAGAACAGCATGTCCCCCTGGCCGAGAAGCGACTCGGCGCCGTTGTGGTCGAGGATCACGCGCGAGTCGGTCTGGCTGGAGACCGCGAACGCGATCCGCGACGGGACGTTGGCCTTGATCATGCCGGTGATCACGTCGACGCGCGGCGACTGGGTGGCGAGCACGAGATGAATGCCGACCGCGCGCGCCTTCTGGGCGAGACGGATGATCGAGTCCTCCACGTCGGCCGGCGCGACCATCATCAGGTCCGCCAGCTCGTCGATCACGCACAGGATGTAGGGCAGCGGCGGGTCGCCGCGCTGCTCGCGGGTCCGGTTGAGCTCGGGCAGCGAGCGGGTGCGGGCCAGCGACATCGTGCCGTAGCGCTGCTCCATCTCCTTGACCAGGTTCTGCAGCGCGTTGGCGGCCCTCCGCGGGTTGGTGATGACCGGAGTGAGCAGATGCGGAATCGACTCGTAGTGGTTGAGTTCGACCTGCTTGGGGTCGACGAGCACGAGCCTGACCTCGTGCGGCGTGGCCCGCAGGAGGATGCTCGAGAGCATTGCGTTGACGCACGCGGACTTTCCGGCGCCGGTGGTGCCGGCGACGAGCAGGTGGGGCATCTTGGCCAGATCGGCGCCGATGGCGCGACCGGCGATGTCCTTGCCCAGCCAGACCGCGAGCGGTGACCAATCCGGGGGCGGGTCCTGGAACACGTCCCCGAGGTGCACGATCCGCCGCCGGGCGTTGGGGACCTCGACGCCGACGGCCTGCTTGCCCGGAATCGGCGCCAGGATGCGGATGTCGGTCGCGGCCAGGGAGTAGGCGAGGTCGTCCTTGAGCTGGGCCACCTTGGCCACCTTCGTGCCCGGCGCCAGCCGCAGCTCGTAGCGGGTGATGTGGGGGCCGGTGACCCGCCCGATCACCTTCGCCTCGATCCCGAAATGTCCCAGGGTCTCGAGCAGCGTTCTCGCGACCTGCTCCTGGCCGGCGGTGTCGGGCTTGGCGGCCTCGCCGGTCGAGCGGGTCAGGAAGCGCCCTCCGGGCACGTGCCAGACGAAGTCGGGATCGTCGGTGATCGAAGCCCGGTAGCGGCCCTGCGGAGTCAGGTCCTCGGGTCCGACCTCGCGGCGCGTCACCGCATTCGCGCCCGCGTCCCCGGAATCGGTGTCGGACTCGGGATCGAGCTCCAGCTCTTCTCCGAGGACGTCCTCGGGCTCAGCTTCGGGCTCAGCCCCGAGACCGTAGTCCTCGATCGGCGGCGCCTCGACATGGGTGGCGCGGACGACCAGCTCGGCGGTGTCGGGCTCCGGCGGGAGGATCGGATCCGCACCCGGATCGGCCTCGGCGCTGTGGTCGGGGGTCAGGCGCGGGGGGCGCTTGACGCTGGCCGTGATCTCCTCGGTCGAGCGCTTGAGCGCTCGGCTGGTCCCGGCCACTCCGGCGCCGGTGGCGCGGATGGCCCCGGCGAGAGTCGCGCCGGTGACCAGGATCACGCCGGCGATGAACAAGAACACGCCGAGGATGTGCGCGCCCACCGACGAGAACAGGTTCGAGGCCGCCCACAGCTCGCTCTCGCCGATGATCCCGCCGCGCCGCTCGAAGGTCGCGGGCAGCCAGAACCCATGCCCCCGCGCGATCCCCGGCCCGAGGCCCAGCGTCCCCGCCCCGAGCATCAGCGTGATCGCCGCCACCAGGCACAGGATCCCGGTGCGCAGGGGCCGCGCCGGCGGCCGCAGCTCCCGCAGGAGGATCAGGGCGCCGGCGGCCACGAGCGCGGCGGGCACGGCGTAGCCGAGCAGTCCGAACACAAAGCGCAGCGCGCGCACGAAGCCCTCGCCGACGGTGCCGCCGGTCCAGTGCAGATAGGCCACGCCGGCCAGGAACAGGCCGAGCGCGATCAGCGCGAGCCCGATGATGTCGAGCTGATGAGCCTGGAGCTCGAGTCTGGGCAGGCTGGGACGGCTCGCGAGCAGCGAGCGCCGTGCACGCGGCCGCGGCGGCTTGGGCTTGCGCTTCTGGCGGGTGGCCATGTCCGAGTGATCCTGCTTCGCTGCGCGCGGCCCGTCTCCTGCCGCCACCGGGCGTCCCCGCGGAGTCCGGATCGACCGGCGATCGGTCCAGGACGCGCCCGGATTCCGTATCAAGCCGCACTAAATTCTTGCCCGATTCGTTCCCCCGCATCCCTACCATCTGGATTCGGAATGATTGAATTCGAACGCCCTCCGCGGGTGCTGGTGGTCGAAGATGACGATGCCATCGCGCACGTCCTCCAGCGCTCGCTCCGTATGGAGGGCTACGAGGTCAAGCTCGCGGGCGACGGCATCAGCGCGTTGGACCTGGCGCACGCGTTCCTGCCCGACCTGGTGATCCTCGACCTCGGGTTGCCGCGGCTGGACGGAATCGATGTGGCCAAGACCCTGCGGAAGTCAGACGACGTCCCGATCCTCGTGCTGACCGCACGCGACGCCGTCGAGTCGCGGGTGGAGGGCCTCGACGCCGGCGCCGACGACTACCTGGTCAAGCCGTTCGAACGCCAGGAGCTGCTGGCCAGGCTGCGGGCGTTGCTGCGCCGGCGCCCCCCTCGCGGCCAGGCCACGCTCGCGGTCGGGGATCTGCAGCTGAACCCCGACACGCACGAGGTCATCCGCAACGGCCGAGCGGTCGATCTGACCCAGCGGGAATTCGAGCTGCTCGAGTACCTGATGCGCAACGAGCGGATCGTGATCTCACGGCAGCGGCTGCTCGACGAGGTGTGGGGCTATGACCCATTCTCGATGACGAACACGATCGAGGTGTTCGTCTCCAACCTGCGGAGGAAGCTTGAAGCTGGCGGAGAGCCTCGGCTCCTACACACGATCCGCGGCGCAGGCTACGTTCTCCGCGTATAGGTCGCTCCCGATCCGGTGGCGCCTGGCCGGCGGATCGGCAGTCCTGACGTGCGTGATCCTGTGCGGCTTCGCCGCCATTGTCGGCGTCCTGACGACGAGACAGGTCCGCGGCCAGTTCAACGACGAGATGCGCTCGGCGGTCGAGCAACTCGAGCAGCAGGTCCGTCCTGTAATCGACCCGTCGAACAAGCTCGACTGCAATACGAACATCAGGCTGAGCGACTACGCGAGCGCCGAACACGCGCAGATCCGCGTGTTCAACGACACGGGACTGCAGCTCTGCTCGCAGAGCCATCTCGTCAACGGCGTCGCCGTACCGGTCACCGACCCGGCCTTCACCCTGCCCACCCACGATCCGTCGGAGCAGTTCGGCTATCGCGTCGAGACCCGCCCCATCACTTGGTCGGGAGGCGAGGGTTCCGTGCTCTACGCGCGGCCGCTGTCGGACATCGACCACACGCTGGCCAAGGTCCGCGTGTTCCTGGTCTTCGGCGTGCTCGGCGGCACGATCCTGGCGCTGCTCGCGGGCCTGGCGCTGGCCCAGAGAGCGATGCGGCCGGTCGCCGAGCTCTCGGACGCCGCCCGGGAGATCGAGCGCACCCGCGACCCGAGCCTGCGTCTCCCCCACCCCGAGGCCAACGACGAGGTGGCCGAGCTGGCCCGCACGCTGGAGAGCATGCTGCAGGCGCTCGGGGCGGCGCGCAGCGACACCGAGGCGATGCTCGATCGCCAGCGCGAGTTCGTCGCCGATGCCTCCCACGAGCTGCGCACCCCGCTGACCAGCGTGCTGGCCAACCTCGAGTTGCTCACCGAGGAGCTGCAGGGTGAGCAGGCCGAGACGGCCAATGCGGCGCTTCGCTCGACCCGCAGGATGCGCCGGCTGGTGGGCGACCTGCTGCTGCTGGCACGAGCCGACGCCAAGCGCATCCAGCCCCATCGGCCGACCGACATGGCCGACGCGCTGCTCGAGGCCGTGGCGGAGCTCTCACCAGTGGCCGACGATCACGAGCTCACGGTCAGCGTCGAGCCGGCCGTGGTCCAGGGCTCGAAGGACGAGCTCCACCGGCTGGTGCTGAACCTGCTCGAGAACGCAGTTCGGCACACCCCGGAGGGAACCCAGATCCGGGCCACGGTCTCCGCCTCCGAGGGTGATGCGGTGCTGATCGTCGAGGACGACGGGCCCGGCATCCCCCCCGAGCTCGAGCGCCGGGTGTTCGAGCGTTTCGTGCGCGGCGGTCGTGACGGTGGCCGCGGCTCGGGGCTGGGGCTGGCGATCGTGAGCGCGGTGGTCGCCTCGCACGGAGGCACGATCGTGCTCGAGCATCCCGTGCCCGGTCCCCCGCGCAGCGGCACGCGCTTCGTGATCCGGATCCCGCTCGACGCGCCGGAGCTGGAGAATGATCAGGCCAGCCGCGGGACCGGCGCCGGGGCCTCATCCCCGGGCGCGGGCGCCTCGCCCTCGGGCACGGACGGCGAGTCCTCGCCGGTCGCTGCGCCGGCGCGCCACCTCACCCGGCGGGCCAGGAACGGCCGCTCGACGAGCGCGTAGCGCCGCTCGGGCCTCGCCTCCACGTCCGGGCTCCTACACCTCGACGACGACCGGCAGCACCATCGGGCGGCGGCGGAGACGGTCATACACGAACGCCGCGAGGTCGTCGTGCAGCTCCTGCTGGAGCAGGTCGATGTCACGCAGTCCGTCCTTGGCCGAGCGCTCGAGTGAACGCTCCACCTCAGCCCGGATGTCGTCGACCAGGCCGTCGGCCTGGTCGAGGAACGGAACCCCGCGGAAGATCACCTCGGGCGGCGCGACCGACTCGCCGTCCTGCTCGGACACCGTCGCGACGACGATGAAGATCCCGTCCGCGGACAGCATCCGGCGGTCGCGCAGGGCCACGTCGGCGGGGTCCCCGATGTCGACGCCGTCGACGAAGATCATCCCGGACTGCTCGGGTTCGCCGAAGCGGGCGCCGCGCTCGTCGATCTCCAGCGGCAGCCCGTTCTCGCCCTTGAAGATGTCGTCGGGGTCGATCCCCACCGCCTCCGCGAGCCGGGCGTGCAGGTGCATGCGCTTGTGGTCCCCGTGCACCGGCAGCACGTAGCGCGGCTTGACCAGGTTCAGCATCAGCTTGAGCTCCTCGGCGTAACCGTGGCCGGAGGCGTGGATCGGCGCGTCGCGAGATGTGATCACATCGCAGCCGATGTGGTACAGCCGGTCGACCGTCTCGTTGACCGCGCGTTCGTTGCCGGGGATCGGGGTCGCCGAGAAGACGACCGTGTCGCCGCGGTGGAGCTTGATCATGCGATGGTCGCTGTGGGCCATCCGGCGCAGGGCCGAGAGCGGCTCGCCCTGGGAGCCGGTCGAGATCACGACGACCTTGTGGTCGGGCCAGTCCTCGACCTCCTGGGGCTGGATCAGCATCCCGTCGGGGATCTCGATGTGGCCGAGCGAACGGCCGATGTTGACGTTCTTGCGCATCGAGCGGCCGACCAGGGAGACCTTGCGACCGAGCGCCGCCGCCGCGTCGACGACCTGCTGCACGCGGTGGATGTTGGAGGCGAAGCTGGTCACCACGATGCGGCCCTCGGCCCGGGCGAACACCTCCTCGAGGTGGGGGCCGACCTCACGCTCGCTGGGCGAGAAACCCTGCCGGTCGGCGTTCGTGGAGTCGCCGCACAGCAGGAGCAGGCCCTCACGACCGAGCTCGGCGAGCCTCGACACGTCGGCCGGGACGCCGTCGACCGGAGTCTGGTCGAACTTGTAGTCGCCGGTCAGGAGGATCGTCCCGAGCTCCGTCGTCAGCGCCACCGCCGACGAATCCGGGATCGAGTGGGTCATGTGCACGAGCTCCATCGTGAACGGGCCGAGCGCCAGCTCCTCGCCGGGCTCGATGTCCTCCAGGACCGCGTCGCGGAGCTTGTGCTCGTCGAGCTTGGAGCGGGCCATGGCCACCGTCAGCCGGCCGGCGTAGACCGGGGGCGCGTGCTCGTCCCCCAGTTCCCTCAGCACCCACGGCAGCGCCCCGAGGTGATCCTCGTGACCGTGGGTGATCACGATCGCCTCGATGTCCTTGGCGCGCTCGCGCAGGTAGCTGAAGTCCGGCAGCACGAGGTCGATCCCCAGCATATCCGTGGTCGGGAACCGCAGGCCGGTGTCGACGACGATGATCCGGCCCTCGTACTCGACCACGGTCATGTTCTTGCCGATCTCGCCGAGACCGCCGAGCGGCAGGACGCGAAGCCGGCCGCTCACGTCTGAACTGTCTGCAGCAGACCGTGGCGCTCGAGCATCTCGCGGACCGTCGCGAGCTCGTGCTCGTCGGCCTCCACCATCGGGAGGCGCAGCCCCCCGACCCGGTGACCGAGGAGGTTCAGCGCGGCTTTGATGGGGATCGGATTGCTGGTCACCGACAGGGCTTGGTAGATGTCCCTGAGGCCGGCGTCGACCTCGCGCCGGCGGTCCGGCTCGTCGAACATCCGGCGCATCTCCGGGCCCACGATGTGACTGGCCACCAGGATCCCACCGGCTCCGCCGAGCTCCAGCGTGCGGCACAGGATGTCGTCGTTGCCGGCATACACGTCGAGGCCGTCGATGAGCGCCAGGTTGGCGTTGTTGGCCTGCTTGACCGCCGAGACGTGCTCAAGCTGGGCCAGCTCGGCCAGGAGGTCGTTGGGCATGTCGGTGCCGGTGCGGCTGGGGATGTTGTAGAGGACGATCGGCTTGTCGGTGGCCTGCGCGACAGCCTCGAAGTGGCGCACGATGCCGCGGCGATTGGGGCGTACGTAGTAGGGGGTGACCGACAGCATCGCGTCGGCGCCGAGTGCCGTCGCCTTCTCGGTCAGCTCGATCGCGTGGCGGGTGTCGTTGGACCCGACGCCGGCGACGACCGTGCATCGGCCGCGCATCTCGGTGACCGCGAGCTCGATCATCCGCAGGTGCTCCTCGTCGGTGAGCGTCGCCGCCTCACCGGTGGTGCCGCAGACGACCAGCCCGTCGGACCCGTGCTCGATGAGATGGTGCATCATGGCCACCGCAGCCTCCTCGTCGACGCGCAGGTCGGCGTCGAACGGAGTGACCATGGCGGTCAGTATCGCTCCCAGGCTGCCCGGCATCGGCTGATTATCGCAATCCGGCCGGAGGCTCGCCCGGCTCGGGCGGCTCGGAGGACGCGGGCGGAGGGCCCGCGGGGTCGTCGGCGCCGGGCTCGGGCTCGGGCTCGGGCGTCCCAGCGCCACCTTCCCCCGGTCCCCGCTGGCGCATGGTCCGCCGCAGCACCTGGGTCAGCCCCCGCTCGGCCTGCGAGAGGGTGTCGAGCACCGGCGCCGAGCGCTTCGCCTGCTGCTCGATCGACTCGACCACCGGCATCGCGCGCTCGACCTGCTCGTTGAGCCTGGCGACCTCGTCGGTCAGGCGGTTGATGGCGTCGGTGATCTCGGCCGCTCGGTCCACCGCCCGCGGCAGCGAGTCACCGACGTTGCCGGGGGCGAAGAGCGCGCTCCGCAGGGCGCCCACGCCCCGCACGATGTCGCCAAAGGGGAACCTGTCGGGCACCGTTCGAGTCTAGAGGGTCGGCGCTGACGCACCGCAGCGCCCGCAGCGCCCGCAGCTATCGGAGACCGCCCCCGCCTCCGCCCCAGCCCAGCACCGACAGCGGCGCCATCACGCCGCGCTTCTGGGCCGGCCGCGCGTGAACGGTCTCCAGCGGGCGCTTGGGCGGCGAGGAGAACACGTGGGTGACCGGTGCGCCGGTGATCTTCTCGACCCGGTGCGGAAGGTCCGTCTGCAGCCACTTGGACATGGCGCTGGGGAGGGTCGAGATCATGATCTCGTCGTAGAGCTTCGGATCCCAGGCCTCGGTCACGGCCACGATCGGATCGCTGTCGCCGACCGTGCCCTCGATCTCCAGACCGGCGGCACGAAACCGCTCGACGGCCTGGTCGAGCTTCTCCCGAGCCGCGGCGCGCCCGCCGCCCACCGACGTCGCCGGGACGACCAGCGTGAAGGCCGCCCTGTCGCTTCCCGCCTTGGCCAGCAGCGCATCGAGTAGCTCATCCGAGGTCGCGGTCACGTTGGCAACCACCAAGACGTTCCTTTTCCATGCCATGTCAAGCCTCCCGATGCTTGCGCTGTTACGCACGAGCATAGCGCCACCGTCGGCGCCCCTTCTGCTATAGCAGTTGCTCGAGCCCGACCACGGGCGAATCGGTGAGCGATCCCACGCGCCTGACGGCCAGCAGCACGCCCGGCATGAACGAGTGCCGGTCGGTCGAGTCGTGCCGGATCGTCAATGTCTGGCCGACGTCGCCGAGGATCACCTCCTGGTGGGCCACCAGGCCCGGCAAGCGCACCGAGTGGATCGGCACCGTGCCGGCGCCCGGGGCGGCCGCCTCCATCAGCTGCGCCGTCCTCGCCGCGGTGCCGCTCGGCTTGTCGAGCTTGCGGTCGTGATGGAGCTCGATGATCTCGGCCTTGGCCATGTGCCTCGCCGCCTCGGCGGCGAACCGCATCATCAGCACGGCGCCGATGGCGAAATTAGGCGCGATGAAGATGTTCGCACCGGCGTCCGGGCCCGAGACCTCGCGCAGCTGCTCGAGGTCGAATCCGGTCGTTCCGATGACCACGTGCACGCCGGCTGCGACGGCCTCACGGGCGTTGCCCACTGCCGCCTCGGGCATGGTGAAGTCCACCAGCACGTCCGCGGCGTCGAGGACCTCGCCCACCGCCAGCCCCAGCGCCGGATCGGCGCGCCCGGTGAGCTCCATGTCATCCGCGGCCGAGACCGCTTCGCACACGGTGGCCCCCATCCGCCCCGCGGCGCCGGCCACGGCGACGCGAATCACCCGCTCGCCTCCACCGTCCTGACGGCGGCGTCCCGGGCGATGTCGCCCAGCGATTCCTCGAACCGGGCCTCGTCGGGTCCGATGCCGGCGGCCGAAAGATGCTCGGGCGACCACAGCGTGTCGGCCAGCGCAGCCAGATCGTCGAGGGTCACCGCGTCGATCCGCCTCACGACCTCGTCGAGAGACAGCAATGGCGCGCCGGCCAGAACCTCCGATCCGAGGCGGTTCATGCGGGCTCCCGTCGACTCCAGCGCAAGCACGATCCGTCCCTTCAGATTCTCCTTGGCCCGGGCCAGCTCCTCGGCGCTGGCCGGTTCGCGTCGCAGGTGCTCGAGCTCTGACTCGACCACCGCGAGCGCCTCGGCCAGGTTGTCCGATCGCGTGCCCAGGTACAGGCCGATCTGCCCCGAGTCCTGAAATGCGCTGGAGAACGAGAACACGGCGTAGGCCAGCCCGCGCTGCTCGCGCACCTCCTGGAACAGTCGTGAGGAGGAGGTACCGCCGAAGATGTTGTCGAGCACGCGCAGCGCGAACCGCCGGTCGTCGTGGCGCGAGAGCCCCGGGCCGCCCAGACAGACGTGGAACTGCTCGGTGTCCTTGCGCTCGAACCGGCGCCGGGCGCCGATCGCCGGAGGCGCCGGTGCCATCGCCGGGGCCGAGGCGTGATTGCCGGCGTCGGCGGGAATGCGCTCTGCGGCCAGCGCCACGATCGCGTCGTGATCGACCGCGCCGGCGGCGGCGATGACCACGTTGCCCGGGACGTAGCGCGACCCGTGAAAGCGCGCGATCTCGGGCACGGGGATCCCGGCCACGACGGACGCTCGGCCGATGATCGCCCGTCCCAGCGGGTGCGCGCCGAACACCGCCTCGCCGAGCACGTCGAACACTTTCTCCTGAGGATCGTCGTCGTACATGGCGATTTCCTCGAGGATCACGGCCCGCTCGGACTCGACGTCCCGCAGCGCCGGCCGGAAGACCATCTCGGAGATCACGTCGAAAGCAGTGTCGACGTGGTCGTCGATCACCCGGGCGTAGACCGACGTCGTCTCCTTGCCGGTGCCGGCGTTGAGCTCGGCCCCCATCGCGTCGAAGATCTGGTCGATCTGGAGCGACTTGTACTTGGCCGAGCCCTTGAACAGCAGGTGCTCGAGCAGGTGCGAGAGCCCTGCCTCCTGGTTGGATTCACCGCGTGACCCCGTCCCGATCCAGAATCCAAGCGACACGGACCGGACGGAGGGCATTGCCTCCGTCACGATCCGCACGCCGGATGGAAGGGTTGTGAGCCGGTGCTCCTGGATCACGTCGGTGAGTGCTGGCAACCGGGCTACGAGCGGTCGGGGTCGCGGTCGCGAACGCGCCCGCGATCGCCCTCCCGGCCCCGGTCGCGACCGTCGCGGCCGCCTCGGCCGCCACGATCTCCGCCGCGGCCGCCGCGGTCACCGCGATCCCGCCGGGGCGGTCCGCCGTCGCCGCTGCCCACGTTGGCGAGCTCCTCGACCGACTTGCCGGCCACGTCGGGGTCCGAGGCCAGGCGCAGGCCGATCCGGCCGCGCTCGCGGTCGACCTCGACCACCAGCACCTGGATCTCGTCGCCCTTGTTGAGGACCTCCTCGACGGTGTCGATGCGGCGCCCGGGAGCGACGTTGGAGATGTGCAGCAGGCCGTCGGTGCCCTTGGCCAGCTCGACGAAGGCGCCGAAAGTGGTCGTCTTGACGACCTTGCCGGAGAACGAGTCGCCGACCGCGACCTCCTTGGTCATCGAGCGGATCCGGTCGACCAGCGCGTCGCCGCGCTCGCCGTTGGCCGCGTAGACCAGCACCTGACCCTCGTCGTTGACGTCGATCTGAGACTCGAACTCCTCCTGCAGCGAACGGATCGTCTCGCCGCCCTTGCCGATCAGCAGGCCGATCTTCTCGGGGTCGATCTTGATCGTGGAGATCCGCGGCGCGTGCTTGGAGAGCTCGGCCCGCGGCGCGTCGATGACCTTCTTCATCTCGTCGAGGATGAAGTGGCGCGCGACCTTGGCCTGAGCCAGCGCGTCACGCATGATCCCGAACGTCACGCCGGTGATTTTGATGTCCATCTGGAGCGCGGTGATCCCGTTCTCCGTGCCGGCGACCTTGAAGTCCATGTCGCCGAGATGGTCCTCGACCCCCGCGATGTCGGTGAGGATGATGTACTCGTCACCCTCCTTGATCAGCCCCATGGCGATGCCCGCCACTGGATGCTTGATCGGCACCCCGGCGTCCATCAGCGACAGCGACGAGCCGCACACGCTGGCCATCGAGCTCGAGCCGTTGGACTCGAGGATGTCCGAGACCACGCGGATCGTGTAGGGGAACTCCTCCTGGGACGGGATCATCGGGACCAGCGCCCGCTCGGCGAGCGCTCCGTGCCCGATGTCGCGGCGCTTGGGACCGCGCATGAACCCGGCCTCCCCGACCGAGAAGGGCGGGAAGTTGTAGTGGTGGAAGTAGCGCTTGGTCGTCTCCAGCCCCAGTGTGTCCAGACGCATCTCCTCGCGCGTGGTGCCGAGCGCCGCGACGCTGAAGGCCTGCGTCTGTCCGCGCGTGAACAGAGCCGAGCCGTGGGTGCGCGGAGCCACCGAGACCTCGATCGAGATCGGGCGGACCTCCTCCGAGCCGCGACCATCGGGGCGCTTCTTGTGCACCGCGATCCGCTCACGGATGATCGTCTTCTCGAGCTTGTCGAACGCACGCTGGACCTCCGCGCGCCGCTCGGCATAGCCCTCGGCCTCGGGATCGGGGGTGAAGCTGGAGAGGATCTCCTCCTCGAGCGCCTTCGTGGCCTCCTGGCGCTCGAGCTTGTCCTCGACCTGCGTCGCCGCGTCGAGCGCCGCGCCGTGAGCCGAGCGGATCTGCTCGTAGAGCTCGGGGTCGACCTGCGGGACGACGACCTCGACCTTCGGCTTGCCCGCCCTCTCGGCCAGCTCGCGCTGGGCCGCGACCAGCTTCTTGATCGCATCGTGGGCGATATCGAGAGCGTCGAGGATCTCAGCTTCGGGAATCTCGCTGGCGCCGGCCTCGACCATCAGGATCGCCTCGTCGGTGCCCGCGACGATCAGGTCGAGCTCGGTGTTCTCGAGCAGGTCCTCCTCGTCGGGGTTGACCACGAAGTTGCCGTCGACCTTGCCGATCCGCACCGCGCCGACCGGCGTCGGGAACGGAATGTCGGAGACCATCAGCGCCGCCGAGGCGCCGTTCATGGCCAGCATGTCGTAAGGGTTCACGTGGTCCACCGACATCGGCAGCGCCACGAGCTGGGTCTCATACCGCCAGCCCTTGGGGAACAGCGGCCGGATCGGGCGGTCGATCAGGCGCGCGGTCAGCGTCGCCTTCTCCCCCGCGCGGCCCTCACGCTTGAAGAACGAGCCGGGGATCTTCCCGGCCGCATACATACGCTCCTCGACGTCAACCGTCAGAGGAAGAAAGTCCACGTCGCGGAGATTGCCCCGGGTGGCGGTGGACAGGACCATCGTGTCGCCCGCGCGGACGACCACGGCGCCGGAGGCCTGCTTGGCCAGCTTGCCGGTCTCGAACGAGATCTCTTGACCGGCGATCTCGACGGACACGCGCGTAACGGCGTCAGACATATTCAATTCCTTCCAACTCCGCCCTTCGGTCGGCAGAGTGCTTCTAGATTCTCATCTTTTCGGTTCCGAACAGAGCAGATGCTAGCGGGTGTGGGCGGCTCCGCGGTGTCGCGCCCGCCATCGCCGCCCGGGGCGCGGGACCCCTGGGTTCAGCGAATCGCCGCGTCGATCGCCACGGCGACGAACAACAACGCGAGGTAGAGCAGCGTGTAATGGAACAGCGCTCCGGCATGGCGCGGCGCGCGCTCGCGTCGCAGGCGCCACGCGAGCGCGCAGAGAAAGCCGTCGAGCACCAGCGCCGTGGCCAGGTAGAAGGCCCCGAATGTGCCCGTCAGTGCGGGCAGGAGCGTGAAGGTGATGAGCGCGATCGTGTACAGCAGCACCTGCTGCGCGGTGACGCGCTCGCCCCGCACGACCGGCAGCATCGGGACTCCCGCGGCGCGGTACCCAGGGGCCAGCAGCAGTGCGAGGGCCCAGAAATGCGGAGGTGTCCAGAGCAGCACGATCACGAACAGGAAGCCGGCCCCGAGCCCGAGCCGGCCGTGGGCGGCGGCCCAGCCCGCGAGCGGTGGGAAGGCGCCGGCCGCTCCCCCGATGACGATGTTGTGCGGCGTGGTGCGCTTCAGCCACAGCGTGTAGACGAGCACGTAGAAGGCTCCGCCGCTGATCGCCAGTACGGCGGCGAGGAGATTGGCGAACGCGGCCAGCACGAGGAACGCCAGCGCCGAGAGGCAGAGGCCGAAGGCGACCGCCCGGGCCGGCGAGATCCGTCCCGCGGCAACCGGCCGCGACGCGGTGCGCGGCCCCATGAGACGGTCGATGTCGCGGTCGAGCACGTGGTTCAGGGCGCTTGCGCCCCCGCAGGCAAGGGCGCCGCCGAGTACGAGCGCGGCCAGCGGCGCCGGCGCCGGCGCCCCGCCGGCGGCCGCAACCATCGCGCACACCGCCGTCAGCACGAGCAGCGACATGATGCGCGGCTTGGTCAGGGTCACGTAATCGCGCCAGCCGGCCTCCGTCGCGGCGCGGCCGAGCTGGGCGCGCCCACCCGCCGGGGCCGGCAGCGCCTCCGCGATCGCGGCCACCGACATCGTTTCGTGGATCTCGGCCACGGCCATCGTCAGCCCTCGCGCCCGCTCGCGAGCGTCCGCAGGTCGGAGGTCACGAAATGGGGAACGAACGGATACAGGTAGGCGGAGCGCTCGTAGCCACCGCGATCGATGAGGTACAGCGCCTCGGTGTGGCTGATGTCGCCATGGGCGGGCGGAGCGACGAAGATGCGGTACGCCTTCCACACCAACGCGAGCTGCGCGTGGCTGCCTCGCAGCCAGTGCCACGAGCCGGTCTGCGCCAGGCCCCACCGCCGTACGGCGTCCCGAGTGCTCGCGGGCGTGTCGCGAGGATTGACGCTCACCGCCACCAGCACCGGCCGCTGGGCTGCGGGCAGTGCAGCCTCAGCGACGGCCAGGGCGCGGCCCTGCAACGGGCACGCCTGCCTGCAGTAGGAGTCGAAGAACACCATCGCGACGGTGCGGCCGCGCAGCGAATTCAGGGAGAACAGCCGCCCCGTCTGGTCCCGCAGGGTCGTGATCGGCGGAGCCGCTTGCGCCCCTGGTGCCCAGGTGGCCTCCCCATCGAGCTTCACGGCCGTTGCTGCCGCGGCCGGCGCACTGGCCGGCTTGGCGAGCAGGTAATGCAGGCCCACCCCGAATCCGATTGCGACGCCGGCCAGCGCCGCCCAGGCCGCAACGGCTGCGATCCGCCTCGCACCGGGGCGGCGGCGGTGCGGGGTGGCGTGGGTGCGGGCGCCCGCCTCCATCACGCTCCGGACGCGGGAGGCTCTGGTTGGGTGCCCGCCCCGCCGGGCGGGATGTCCGAAGCGTGCGTCTGAGGCGGCAGCGGCTTGGTCGTGCCCTCGGGAACCCGCTTGACCGCGATCACGTACCAGATCGCGATGGCGATCAGCAGGCCGATCGGAAGCAGCAGCGTGATCAGCGAGCCGGCCAGGAAGTTGTCGGCGAACGGAATCGGTGGCATGTCGTGCTGGGTCCTCCTCAGGTCGTGAGCGCCGGCCGATGCGCGCGAGCCGCGCTCTCGGGCTCGAGCCAGCGATAGAAGCCGAACACCATCGCGATCCCATACGCGAGCGAGCCGGGAACCCACATCATCCCCCCGGCGATCTGCTGGTCGGTCAGGGCCGAGATCCCACCCGGCCGGTGCGCGAGCGCCGCGTAGTGAGGGTAGAGCGGGTCCGGGGACAGCACGAGCGCGATCGCCAGCACCCAGCCCACGACCATCGCACCGACCACGTAGGCAATCCGCCCCGGCCAGCTCAGACGCGGTCGCAGCGGCCCGGGGTCGATCACCCGGGCCCAGAACAGCAGGCCGGTGAAGAAGAACATCGCGTGCTCGGCCAGATGGACGACGCTCGAGGTCAGCGTCAGGTCGTAGGCCTGCGGTATGTGCCACAGCACGATCGTCGCGTTGAACAGGATCCAGGCCGGCAACGGGCGCGCCAGGCGGCGCAGCGGGGCGGTCCAGCGAGCACGCGCCAGCCCCCTCCCCAGCGCCGTGCGCCACTTCAGGGGCAGCCCGCGCCACATCCGTGGCCACGGCCGGCCCAGGAGGATCAGCGGCGGGGCCACCGTGAGCAGCAGGATGTGCTGCGTCATGTGGGCCCAGAACAGCTGATCGGAGTACGTGTCGAGCGGGGAGTCGAGCGCGAGCACGATCGTCACCAGCCCGGCTGCGAACGACGCCGCACGCAGCGGCTCCCTCTGCGCGGCGCTGTAGCCGCGTCCGCCGAGCGAGTACAGGAGCCCCGCCAGGATCACGTAGGCCAGTGCGGGCTCGATCGACCAGCCGGCCCAGGTCATCTCAGTGTGCTCCTCGCCGTCGGAGCACTTAGACCACGTAGAGGATCACGAACGCGACCACGCCGATGGCCACGTAGAACGCCCAGAAGAACGAGCACGCCTCGAGACCGGCGCTCAACAGCTCGCGGTCGTCCCCCACCACGCCCTCGTGCCGGCGCTGCCGAACGCCCTCGCGCTGGCTGCGCCACGCGGTGGCGACCTGGGTCTCGATCCAGTAGGCGCTGGTCACAGCGAATACGGCGTAGAAAGCTGTCCACCCGATGAACACGCTCGCGTAGCCGCCGCTGGCCGGCCCGAAGCCGAGCGTCGTCCACTCGATCACCTGCAGCACCACCGCCAGCAGCGCGAGGCCCAGGGCCCCGACGCCGAGGGCCACGACCTTCTCCGGGCGGCTGGTGGCGAGCCGAAGCAGCACGGCGCTGAGGACCAGCGCAACGGCGATCGCCAATCCGAACCCGAAGGGGACGTTGACCGAGCCGATCTTCCAGCTCTTGTTGACATCCAGCGAGCGCAGGTAGAAGTAGGCGAACACGAACGCCATGAAGAAGAACGCGGCGGCGCCGCACAGCAGCCGGGCACCGACCCACAGCGCTCGCGGCTGCCACTCACGCGGCTCGGGCTCGATGTGTGCGGCTGCGGGGGCGGAGGCTTCCATGGACTAACCAGCTCCGCCCGCGGGCGCGAACGCCGGTGGTCCGGGTCGCTCGACTCCGTACGGATAGGGATCCTCGTCGAATACCGGGAAGGTGTCGAAGTCGTGCAGGGGCACCGGCGTGGGCAACTGCCACTCGAGCGATTTCGAGCGCCAGGGGTTCGGATCGGCCGGCTCGCGCTTGAGGACCAGAGACCAGACCAGGTTGACCAGGAAGACGATCATCGACAGCCCGATCACGAACGCCGATACGGACACCCAGTCGTTGAGCGGCTGCAGGTTGGCCGGATAGGTCACCACGCGTCGCGGCATCCCCAGCATGCCGAGCGCGAACAGCGGCGCGAAGGTCGAGTTGAACGCGATGAACAGCGACCAGAAGTGGATCTTGGACAGACGGTCGTTGAAGCGCACCCCGAACATCTTCGGTCCCCAGTAGTAGATCGCGGCGAATAGCGTGAACACCAGGCCGCCCATGATCGTGTAGTGAAAATGGGCCATCGAGAAGAAGCTGCCGTGGGTCGTTACGTCGCTCGGCACGTCGGACAGGAACACGCCAGAGATGCCCCCGATGAGGAAGTTGAACACCCACCCGAGGCAGAACAGCATCGGCACGGTGAATCGTATTCGCCCGCGCCAGATCGTCCCCATCGCGCACAGGAAGATGAAGCCGGTCGGGAGCGAGATGAGCTCGGTCGAGAGCATGTAGAAGGGACGCAGGTCGGCGTTGATCCCACTCACGAACAGGTGGTGCTGCCAGACGAAGAAGCTGAGCAGCGACACCCCGAGCATGCCGGCGACGGCGAGGCGGTATCCCCACAGCGGCTTGCGCGAGAACACCGGCAGCAGCTCCAGCACGATCCCGAAGCCGGGCAGAGCCACGATGTACACCTCGGGATGGCCGAAGACCCAGAACAGGTTCTGATACAGGTACGGGCTGCCACCGTTGCCCGGGATGAAGAAGGCGGTCTGCGCGGTGCGATCGAGCGCCGCCATCAGCAGCGTGGCGATCAGCATCGGGGCGGCCAGGAGCATCAGCACGGCAGTGGCCACCACGCTCCACACGAAGATCGGCAGCCGCGACCACGTCATCCCCGGCGCCCGCATCGTGATGATCGTGGCCAGGAGGTTGAAGCCGAGCAGGCACATCGACACCCCGATCAGGGCGAAGAAGCCGATGTAGGCGTCATATCCGGCCGTGCCCTGGTCGCTCAGCGGGGCGTAGCCGGTCCAGCCGGTCTGGAATCCGCCGAAGAAGATCGTCGTGACGAGGATCACGCCGGCCGCCATCAGCAGCCAGAAGGTGAACGCCTCGATCCGCGGGAACGCCATCCGGCGGGTACCGATCATCAGCGGCACGAGCCAGTTGGCGAACGGGCCGAGGATGACCGAGGTCATCATCCCCATCATCATCGCGCCGTGCATGCCGACCAGCGTCAGGTACTGGTTGGCGCCGAAGACGTGCGTGTTCGGCTGCAGCAGCTCTGTCCGGATCAGCATCGCGTTGATGCCGCCGACGAGGAAGAACACGCCGATCCCGATGATGTACTGGATCGCGACGACCTTGTGATCGGTGCAGAGGCGGAAGTAGCGGCCCACCCCCTCGCCCTCGTCCTCGTGCTCGGCCAGCGTCGGCGGGTGGCCGAGCAGCCTCCGCACCGGGTAGTTGGCGAAGCCGAGGCCGATCAGGAAGCCGATCACCCCGAACAGGTAGCCGAGCAGGATCGAGATGTCGTTCTGCCCGGCCGAATCGGAGTAGTAGTCGAGGCTCGGCGCGTGGATCGCCTTGCCGATCTCATCGCCGATCAGCCAGCCCACGATCCCCAGCACGATTCCGGTGAGGAGGTTGAAGCCGATCAATCGCCGCCATGCGGGGCGCCTGTCGGCGGTCACTGCGATCGCGCTCATCCACCTCTCCTCTGTGGGTCCGGGAAGTACTGCTTGGAGTACGGCACCAGCGACTTCTGCACCGGCGCGTACTGCTGCTGCTGCTGGTGGATCCAGGCCGCGAACTGACTCTGAGCGACCACACGTCCCCGCTCGAACATGTATCCGTGCCACACGCCGCACAGCTCGGCGCAGTGGACGTTGAACGTCAGCGGCCCCTTTGTCTGCACGTAGGCGATGTTGTCCACGCCCGGGTTGGCATCGGCCTTGACGCCGAGCTGGTAGGCCCAGAACGAATGGATCACGTCAAGCGAGGTGACATGGAGCGCGACCACCCGGTGGGCGGGAAGCTCGAGGTCCGCCGTCTCCAGGCCGCCGTAGGACGGGTAGCGATAGGTGAACTTCCACTGCTGGGCGATCACCTGCACCTGCAGCGCACCGGCCGCACCCGTGGGCTTGGCGATCGGGTTCGGCCCCTGCCCCCCGCCCGAGCCGTCCTCGAGCATCCGGATCGAGCCGTAGGCGGCGAGGAACAGCACGATCGCCGTGGTCACCACCAGCCACGTGGTCTGCACCCCCGAATGGCCGCGCACCGGCGGGCCGTCGAGCACCGCGCTCTGATCTCGCTCGCGGAAGGCGACCAGCGCGTAGAAGAAGTACACGAGCACCGCCAGGGCAACCGGGGTGGAGACCCCGAGCAGCACGGCGTTGTCGACGACCTGGCCCGAGGCCTGCACCGAGCCGTTGCCGGGTGGAAGACCCGGAGCCAGCACGAACACGACCAGCGGCGTCGCGATCACGCTCGCCAGGAGCCAGACCAGGCACAGGCGGCGGAAGTGATTGACGTCGTCCATTGCCCCGTGCCTCACACGACCTTGATGAAGCCGTCCATGTAGCCGACCGTCTGCATCGGCCCGCCGAACCCCTGGATGAACCCCGCGGCGCAGGGAACGAAGCACTGCCAGCGGTAGAGTCCGCGTCCCGGCGTGCGGAACGTGAAGGAGATCGTGTGGTGGTCCATGCTGAGCGCGCACGGCGCGTTGTTGCACGGATTCTTGGCGCTGTCGGCGATCCCCTCGAGCGGGACCGCGAGGCCGATCTGCGGAATTGCGAAGATGTGCGAGGCCGTGTCGGGATCGATCGCCTGCGTCGGCTTGCCGTCGAGCACGAAGCCGCCACCCACCGTGCCGGTGGCCTGCGAGAGGAACGAGTTGCGCAGGCCCGACTGCCCGTCGTACTGATAGACGGTGACGCGCACCAGGGTGTTGGCGGGCAGCACATAGGTCGTCGCGTGCTGCCAGTGCTCCGACTTGGAGTCGACGGCGTAGTAGGACACCCAGGTCGGGTGCGGATCGTCGAGCGCGGCCGCCGGGACCGTCCCGAGGTACAGCTGTGCCCCCACCGGTGTCTGGGCAGCGGAAGCGTCTCCGGAACCCGGCGAGCTGGTCAGATACAGCCCGATGAACAGACCGATCAGCACGCCGGCGACCACCACGCCCAGCGTCACTCCGAGCACCCGTTTGGCGTGCACGCTCATCCTCACACTCCTTTCAGGGAGGCATGAATACCGCCTCGGTGTCGCCGCCGCCCGTCAGATGACCTCGATGTCATCCGGCGGTCATTTACAGGTCATGTGCCAGCGGATATCGTGCCGCCGGGAAGGAGACAGACGGTGCGCATACTTGTAGTCGAGGACGAAGCACGGATCCGCGCTTTCCTCGCCCGGGCGT
>JADGPN010000245.1 GCA_017882465.1 Solirubrobacteraceae bacterium | reverse complement strand
CATGGACGCGGTGCACTGGAAGAAGATCCAGCGCGTCACGCCCTGGCTGATCAACAAGGAGCCGATCCCCGAGCGCGAGTACATCGTGCCGCACGAGAATATGGTCGACGTCACCCAGACGATGGCCTGCATCCAGTGCGGCGCCTGCGTCTCGGATTGCCTCTCGATGGAGGTCGATCCGCTGTTCGTCGGGCCGGCCGCGCTGGCCAAGTCCTACCGCTTCGTCGGCGATCCCCGCGACGCCGAGCAGTACGAGCGCCTCCACGATCTGTCCGAGGACGAGCACGGGATCTACGACTGCACGCACTGCTTCAACTGTGTCGACGCCTGCCCCAAGGACGTGGCGCCGATGGACCAGATCATGCGCCTGCGCCGCGTCGCCGGCAGCGACCAGAAGATCGAGGATCGCAACAACGGCCAGCGGCACGAGAAGGCGTTCGTCAAGAACATCGAGCGCAACGGCCTGCTGCACGAGGCCGACCTGCTGACCGACTCCTACGGCGGCAAGTTCCACCCCCGCGCCATGCCGGAGCTGCTCGGCTCGCTGCCGGTCGCGGCCAAGGGGATGACGCGCGGGAAGATGCCCCTGAAGGGCGCGCTGCTGCATCCCCACAAGGCGTCCCCGGAGGTCAAGCAGATCTTCAAGCAGGTGGAGAGCCGCCCGGATCGCTACGAGCTCAATCTGTACGTGGTCGGATACGAGGATGAGGAGGAGAGCTCAGCCACGCCTGCCGCTACCCCCACCGAAAGCGAGTCCGCATGAAGGTCGCCTACTGGCCCGGGTGCGTGAGCCGTGGGTTCACACCTGAGCTGCACGGATCCATGGCCAAGATCGCGCCGCTGCTCGACCTCGAGCTGATCGAGCTCGATCGCGCGTCCTGCTGCGGCGCCGGCGTGATCGCCGAGCACAACCAGGAGCTGGCCGACACGCTCAACGCCCGCACTTTCGCCCTCGCGCAGCAGACCGATGGCGAGATGATGATGAACATCTGCTCGACCTGCCAGGGGGCGCAGTCCGAGTGCCAGGAGCGCCTGGACGCCAACACCGAATACCGCGACCACGTGAATGCGACGCTCGGCGCGGAGGGCCTGCGCTACGCGAAGGGCCTGGACAACAAGAACTTCCTGTGGCTGCTGGTCGAGGAGATCGGGCTCGACACGCTCAAGTCCAAGGTCAAGCAGCCGCTGACCGACCTGCGCGTGGGACCGTTCTACGGCTGCTACATCGTGCGCCCGCACGAGCGCCTGGGCATCGACTCCGAGAATCCGCGCGACCGCTACCTGCACATGGTCATCCAGGCCCTGGGCGGGACGGTGATCGACTACGCCGGTGTCTACAAGTGCTGCGGCTTCCCGATCATCACGATGAACAAGAAGGCGTCGCTGACGATGGCCGGCCGCCACCTCGGTGACGCGATCGACGCCGACGCGGACTGCCTGGTCGTCCCCTGCCCGCTGTGCCACCTGAATCTCGACCTGCAGCAGCCCGCGGCGGCCAAGATCTCCGGCCGTGAGCTCGGGATGCCGGTGCTGCACCTGCCCCAGCTCGTCGGGCTCGCACTCGGGCTCTCCCCCAAGGAGCTCGGGATGAACAAGCACATCGTGCGCCCGACCAAGGTGATCGATTGGTCGACCTCGGTGATCGCCGGCGCCGCCGCCTGATCAGCGGCCTGCGACGAGCGCTCGCGTCGGCCTTCGGTCGCAGCGCCGGGGCCGGGTCCAGTGCCCCCGCCAGCGCCCGCACGCCCGAGGCGCAGCGCCGCATCGATGCCGCCCGGCGACGGCTGAAGGCGACGATCCCGCCGCCGCAGGACGATCAGCGTTGACGGCGCGAAGACGGAGGGAGCGGGGCCCGGATCCGGGTCCGGGCCCCGCTCTCCTTCGTTCCCTGCCTTTGGCCCCTTTCGGTCCCGCCGAGGTCGCCTCTGGCCTCAGCGGGCTCGCCTCCCGGCTCTGCCTCCCAAGCACAAGCTGAAGGGCATGTTGGCGGCTGCCGAGTCCGCCGTCGTCCCCTCGGGCGGGTGATCTTGGGGGGATGCCGTGTTCTGGAACGGGGGATGCAATCCTCACCCTCTGGCGTCGATGTGCCGATATCCTGGGTGCGACGCGACGGAGGCGACCGGAGCCGCACGAGACAAGAATGGTCAACCGCCCACCCATTGCCGTCGCCATCGCGCGATTCGAGGACGTGGTCAGCCGCGGCCTCCAGGCCCTCATCGACGAGGACGAGAGCCTGGTGCTCGTGGCCGCCAACGTGCCCCATGAGCAGATCGCCTCGGCCCTGTCGGCCTACCGCCCGGACGTGGCGATCCTCAACTTCGGCTCGCTGACCAGCGCCGCCGAGCTGCGCGAACTGCATGACGCCCACCCGCGGACCCGGATCGTCGTTCTGGCCAACCGGCCCACGCCGGCCGAGTGCCGCCAGATGCTCGCCTTCGGAGCCACCGCGTGCCTGGCCAAGGCGACTCAGGCGCGCGATATCCTGAACGCGATCCATCTCGCGTCCCGCGGGCTGCACGTGATGCCGCCCGCCGGCACAGCCGCCGACTCGGCCGAGGGCCCGGACGTGCTCACCCCGCGAGAGGCCGATGTGCTCGAGCTGTTGCAGGTCGGCCGCTCGAACGCCGAGATCGCGGCCACACTCCATGTCGGCATCGAGACCGTGCGCACGCACGCCCGGCGGATCTATCGCAAGCTCGGCGTCCGCAGCCGGCGCGAGCTGCGGGCCCGGCGCTAGCGAGCCCGAGCGGTCAGGCGCTGAAGCGTGCTCAGGCCGCGGCTCGTGCGCGACCGAGCAGCCGGCGCTCGATCAGCAGCTCGGCGATCTGGATCGCGTTCGTCGCCGCCCCCTTGCGGAGGTTGTCGCCGACCACCCACAGGTTGAGCGTTCGGGGGTTGGACTCGTCGCGACGGATGCGGCCGACGAACACTTCGTCCCGACCGGCGGCCTCGGAGGCCAGCGGATAGCGGCCGGCGGCGGGTTCGTCGACGACGATCACGCCCGGAGCGCCCGTCAGCAGGGCGCGGCAGTCCTGGGGCGACAGGTCCTGGCGGGTCTCGACGTTGAGCGACTCCGAATGGCAGTTCAGCACCGGCACCCGGGCGCAGGTCGCGGTGATCCGCAGCTCGGGCAGGCCGAGGATCTTGCGGCTCTCGGCGATTACCTTGCGCTCCTCAGTGGTGTAGTCGTCGCCGTCCTTGAACGTCTCGACCTGGGGCAGCACATTGAACGCGATCCGGTGCGGGTAGATCTCGGGCGCGGGCGGCTCGGAGCCGTGCAGGATCGCCTGCGACTGGTCTCGGAGCTCCTGGACGGCGCGAGCGCCGGTTCCGGATGTGGACTGATAGGAACTGAACACGATGCGCTCGATGCCGACGGCGTCCTCGATCGGCTTGAGCACCACCAGCGCCTGCATCGCCGAGCAGTTGGGGTTGGCGATGATCCCGTTGTGTGACTCGAGCGCCTCGGGATTGACCTCGGCCACGACCAGCGCGACCTCGGGATCCATCCGCCAGCAGGACGAGTTGTCGACCACGACGGCGCCGCGGTCGACGAACTTCGGAGCCCACTCAAGCGAGACCGACGAGCCGGCCGAGAACAACGCCAGGTCGAAGCCGCCGATCTCCTCCTCGGCCAGCGAATGGACCGTGAGCCCGTACAGCTCGCGCCCGGCCGAGCGCGCGGAGGCAAACGGAACGATCTCCGAGGCCGGGAACGAGCGCTCGCGCAGCAGCCGCAGCATCGTCGTGCCGACGGCGCCGGTCGCGCCCACCACGGCGACCCGGGGACGGCTCATCTCGGGCCTCCGTCGTGCGCGATCGTGCCCGCGCCCAGCTCGAAGGCGTCGTGCAGGGCGCGGACGGCCTGGGGCACGACCTCGGAGCGGATCACGCACGAGATCTTGATCGGGGAGGTGGAGATCATCTCGATGTTGATGCCCTCGCCGGCCAGGACCCGGAACACCTTGGCCGCCACGCCCGGATGCGAGCGCATGCCGGCGCCGACGATCGAGACCTTGCCGATCTCACGATCGGTGTCCACGCGCGCGATCCCGAGATCCCCGGTGACGGACTGGAGCGCGCCCTCAGCCGCGAGCAGATCCTCCCTGGGGATCGTGAACGAGACCTCGGCGTCGCGGCCCTCCTCGAGCGGCTCGTTCTGGATGATCGTGTCCACGTTGCAGCCGGCGTCGGCGAGGGCGCCGAAGATCGCGGCGGCGGCACCGGGGCGGTCGGGCACGCCGAGCAGCGTGATCCGGGCCTCGTCGGTGGCGTGGGTCACGGCGGTGATCAGTGGGTGTTCCATCGTGTCTTCTTCTCCGACGACAAAGGTACCGGGGCCGTCCTCGAAGCTGGCCCGGCAGTGGATCCGGACTCCGTGGTTGCGCGCGTACTCGACCGAGCGTAGCTGCAGTACCTTCGCGCCCGAGGCCGCCATCTCGAGCATCTCCTCGAAGCTGACCATCGGCAGCTTACGGGCGTCGGGCACGATCCGCGGATCGGCGCTGTAGACGCCCCGCACGTCGGTGTAGATCTCGCACACCTTGGCGTTCATCGCCGCCGCCAGCGCCACCGCGGTGGTGTCCGAGCCGCCGCGCCCGAGCGTGGTCACGTCGCGGCTGGTCGAGACTCCCTGGAAGCCGGCCACGAGCACGATCCGGTCCTGGTCGAGCGCCTCGCGGATGCGATCCGCCCGCACGTCGAGGATCCGCGCCTTGGTGTGCGAGGTGTCGGTGACGATCCCGGCCTGGGAGCCGGTGAGCGAGATCGCCCGATGCCCGAGATCGTTGATGGCCATCGCGCACAGGGCGCAGGAGATCCGCTCACCGGTCGAGAGCAGCATGTCCATCTCCCGGCGATCGGGGTGCGGCGAGACCTCGTCGGCCATCGCGATCAGCTCGTCGGTCGTCTTGCCGCGCGCCGATAGCACCGCGACCACGCGATTCCCGGCCTCCCGCTGCGCCACGATCCGCCGCGCCGCGCGCTTGATCCGGTCCGCATCCGCGACCGAGGTTCCGCCGAACTTCATCACCACTGTTCCAGGCACGACGTGCAAGGGTACGAGGTCGGGGTTTCCAGGGCCGGGAGGGCCGCTCAGCGGTCGGTGAGCACGAGGATCAGCTGACGCGGTTTCGGGGCCGGCACCTCGTGCCGGCGCTCGAGCGCCGGCAGCACCAGCTCCCAGACCCGCCAGGTGCCGGTGAAGCCGTGCAGGCACACGAGCGGCGGGCCGGCGCCGCCCCGATGCGCCGGGGTGAACACATGCGAGGAGGACACGCCCCGTGGTCCGGTCAGTGGGAGGGCGTGCCTAGACCGCCCGGCGCCCGACGAACGCGCGACCGAGGGTGAGCTCGTCGGCGTACTCGAGGTCGGCGCCGACGGGGAGGCCGCTGGCCAGGCGGGTGACGGCGATCTCCGGGATCCGCTCGCGGACGCCGCCCGCGATGTGGTGGGCGGTCGCCTCGCCCGTGGTCGTCGGATTGGTGGCGATCACGACCTCACGCACGGTGCCGGCCTGGACGCGCTCGTAGAGCTCGGCGATCTTCAGGTCCTCGGCATCGATGCCATCGATCGGCGACAGCGCGCCGCCGAGCACGTGGTAGCGGCCTCGGAACTCGTGCGTGCGCTCGATCGAGATCACGTCGGAGGGCTCCTCGACCACGCAGATCAGCTCCAGGTCGCGGCGCTCATCGGTGCAGATGCGACACCGGGGGCCGTCGGCGAGGTTGAAGCACACCTCGCACAGGCCGATCCGCTCCTTGACCTCGCGGATCGCGTCGGCCAGCGCGAAGGCGTCGTCCTCGGAGACGCGCAGCACGTGGAAGGCCAGCCGCTGCGCGGTCCGGCCGCCGACGCCCGGGAGCTTCGAGAGCTCGGTTATCAGCCTCTGTACGGGGGGCGCGTACACGGTCAGAGCACGACCGATCCGGGCTCTGCGCAGGCCGGCAAACAGCCGTGCGGAGCACGGCCCATATCCCTACAGTCCGGGAAGCCCAAGGCCTCCGAGTCCCCCAGGCCCGCCGAGCCCACCGGCGATCCCGCCGAGCTTGGACGAGGCCAGCTCCTGGGCGGCGCGCATGCCCTCGTTGACGGCCGCGAGCACCATGTCCTGGAGCAGCTCGACGTCCTCGGGGTCGACCGCCTCGGGATCGATGTTGATCGCCTTCAGGTGCAGGTCTCCGGTCACCTCGACGGTGACCATGCCGCCGCCGGCGGACGCCTCGACCACCTCGTCCTTGAGCGACTCCTGCGCG
>JADGPN010000244.1 GCA_017882465.1 Solirubrobacteraceae bacterium | reverse complement strand
GTGCGCGCCGACCGCGACGAACACCGCGTCACAACCGCCCTCGCGACGCTCTGCGTCCAGATCCTCGACGACATGGTTGCTGGTGAAGCGCACGCCCAGCGCGGCCAGCCGCTCGAGCTCCCCGCTCAGCACGTCACGGGGCATCCGGTAGGCCGGGATCCCGTAGCGCATCATCCCGCCCGGCTCCGAGCCCGCATCGCGAATCTCGACCCGGTGACCGGACCTCGCCAGGTGGTAGGCAGCCGAAAGCCCACTCGGCCCCGCGCCGATCACCAGCACCCGCTTGCCGCTCAGCGCCGCCGGCGGATCGAACCGCCAGCCGCGCTCGAGCGCCAGATCGCCGAGACCCCGCTCGACCGCATGGATCGAGACCGCACTGTCGAGGTTGGCGCGGTTGCAGACGCTCTCGCAGGGGTGGTAGCACACCCGCCCGTGGATGGCCGCAAACGGGTTGTCGGCCGTCAGCGTGCGCCACGCCAGCTCGTGCTCGCCCGCCTGCACATGGGCAAGCCAGGCCTGAATGTTCTCTCCCGCCGGACAGCCCGCGTTGCACGGTGGCAGCAGATCGACGTACACCGGGCGCTGCTCGCGGACCGCCCCCGCGCGCGAGCGCCCATGCAGCAGGTCCGGCAGCGCCGTGATATCCGGCCGCAGGCTACTCATCTCGACGACGCCCGCAGCTGCCAACGCTCATATCGCTGTCCTCGCCACGCCACGCCCATCACCGTACGCCTCGCGGACGCCAAGCAGCCGTAGGACGGATCGAGTGACCTGGTGCTGACGTAACGTAGATGACCGCCTCCGACTCCGAGTCCTCAGCCTTGGTACGCGCACACGAGGGACTCCGCCACGCACACGGGCTTCTCGCCACCCTCGCGCTCGAAGGTCAGCTCGGCGGTCAGCATGACGCCGCCCGGCACGTCATCTACCTGACCGAGGCGGAGGTGCATGCGGACCCTGCCGCCCACCGGCATCACGGACGGGAAGCGCAGCTTGTTGAGGCCGTAGTTGACCATGAGGGCCACGCCGTCCACGCGCAGCAGCTCTTCGAGGAAGCGGGCGGTCAGCGCCAGCGTGTAGTAGCCGTGGGCGATGGTCCCGCCGAACGGCGTGGCGCGTGCGCGTTCGGGATCGACGTGGATCCACTGATGGTCACCGGTCGCGTCGGCGAACGCGTCGACCTCGGCCTGAGTCACCTCGTGCCAGCTGCTCACCCCCGCGTCTTCTCCCGCGTGGGCCTTGAGCTCCTCGATGCCGTTGATCGTCAGCATTCTGTCCTAGGCCGCGGTCGCGTACTCATAGAAGCCCCGGCCGGACTTTCTCCCCAGACGCCCGGCGGCAATCATGCGCTTCATCAGCGGTGGGGGCGCGTACTCGTCCCGCTTGAATTCCTCGTACAGGGAATTGCACACAGCATGAAGCACGTCAAGGCCGATGAAATCGCACAGCGTGAGCGGACCCATGCGATGGCCGGCACCGAGTTTCATGCCCTCGTCGATGTCCTCCCGGGTGGCAAAATCATCCTCGTACATTCGTACTGCGGCCATCAGATAGGGGATCAGCAGAAAGTTGACGATGAAGCCGGAACGATCCTTCGTCTCGATGGCCTGCTTGCCGAGCGCTTCGGCCAACGCCTGCGCCCTTTCGATCGTCTCGTCGCTGGTGTCGAGCGCGCGCACGATCTCCACCAGGGCCATCACCGGCACGGGTGAGAAGAAGTGCAGCCCCACCACTCGGTCAGGGTTGTGGACCGCGCTCGCCAGCTGCGCGATCGGAATCGACGACGTGTTTGAGGCAATGACGGCGTCGTCGGCGACGATGCCGGCGAGCTCCTTCATGATCGAGGTCTTGAGCTCCACGTCCTCGGGCACAGCCTCAATCACGAGGTCGGAATCGGCGACGTCCTTCAACTCGCTCGTCAGCGTGATTCGGGCGAGCGCTGAATCCCGCTCCGCGGCTGTGTGCTTGCCTCGCTTGACCGCGCGATCCAGAGAGCCCTCCAGTCGCTGACGGGTGGCGTCGAGATATTCCGGCAGCTCGCGGAGGACAACGGGAATCCCGGCGATCGCCGCGGTTTCTGCGATGCCTCCACCCATGAATCCACCACCGACGACGGCTATCGATGCTATCGGCCTAGGCATGTCTCACTTGCCGCCTGCCTTTGTCGCATGTCCGGCAACCGGAATCCCCCTGTCGGTCTCGGGCGCCGGAACCATCGGGCCGTCGCCGGCGGACGGGTCGATGACGCCCTCCTCGAGCCACGTGTGCCGTCCGCTGAGAACGTCCAGTGCCAGGCGGTGGTTGTCCCCGTCGACGTTGGTCCACAGCTCGTGGAACAGCCGCTCGGTGCGGTGCTGGGCCTGGTTGCAGAACGCCTCGGCCAGCTCACGGGTCTCGTCCGCCCGCTCGGGGTGCTCCCGCATCTGCGTCTGGGCGTACACCACAGCCGCGGATATGGCGAACAGCTCGGCTCCGATGTCCACAATCCGTCCCAGGAACGCGCCGTGGGCCTCGGTGCCGGCCTGCCAGCGCGCCATGGCGTAGAACGTGGAGCGGGCGAGCTTGCGGCTGGCCCGCTCGACGAACCGCATCTGCCCGGCCAGTTCGCCGAACTCGGCAAATGACCGCGGGGCCTGGCCGCGTCCGACCGCCAGCTTGGGATACCAGGTGGCGTAGAAGGCACCGGCCTTTCCGAGTGCCTTGACCTTGGCCTCTGTCGAGAGGTCGGCCTCCATCAGGTCTCCGGCTACGTGCAGGTGCTGGTCCATCGCCTCGCGGGCGATGATCAGGTGCATGATCTCCGTCGAGCCCTCGAAGATCCGATTCACGCGCATGTCGCGCATCACCTGCTCCACCGGAGCGCCGCGCAGCCCCCGGGCCTGCAAGGACGCGGCGGTCTCGTAGCCACGGCCACCGCATACCTGCATCAGCTGGTCGACGACGCGCCAGCCCATCTCGGAGCCGTACAGCTTGGCGAGGGCCGCCTCGATGCGTACGTCGTTGCGCTTCTCGTCCGCCAGCCGGCTGGCCACGTCGAGCATGGCCTCGAGGCCGAAAGCGGTTGCGGCGATGAACGCGATGCGCTGCGCCACCTCGTCGTGCTCGCCCACCGGCTTGCCCCATTGGACCCGCTGGCTGGCGAACTCGCGGGCGATCTTCGTCGCCCACTTGCTGACCCCGGCGGAGATGGCCGGCAACGCAAGCCGGCCGGTGTTGAGAGTGGCCAGGGCGAGCTTCAGCCCCAGGCCCTCGCGGCCAATCACGTTCTCGGCGGGCACGTAGGCGTCGGTGTACCGGGTCAGGGAGTTCTCGATCCCTCGCAGTCCCATGAACTCGATGCGCGATTCGACGACGACGCCGTCGGTCGTGCTCGGAACGATGAAGGCGGTGATGCCGCCCTTACGACCCTCGCTGCGCGGCACCTTGGCCAGCACGACGAGGACGTCGGCGATGGTCCCGTTGGTGGTCCACAGCTTGCGGCCGTTGATAAGGTAGCCGGCGCCGTCCTCGGTCGGGGTCGCGGTGGTCGAGACCCTGGCGGGATCGGAGCCCACGCCGGGCTCGGTCAGCGCGAAAGCGGAGACGTGCGTCGTGGCAACCTTCGGCAGCCATTCGCGCTTCTGCTCCTCGGAGCCAAACAGCAGCAGGGGCTGCGCCAGCCCGATCGACTGGTGCGCCGACAGCAGCGTGGAGAGACTGGAGTGCCAGGTCCCGGTCAGCATCATCGCGCGGTTGTAGTAGACCTGCGAGAGCCCGAGGCCACCGTACTCCTCGGGCACCTTCATGCCCAGGGCGCCGAGCTTCTTGAATCCGGCGAGCACCTCGTCGGGAATCCTGTTGTCGCGCTCGATCACCTGCGGATCGACCTCAGCCTGCAGAAACGCGCCCAGGGTCGCCAGGAACCTCTCGCCCTTCTCGACCACCTCGGCCGGCATCTCCGGCTGTGGGTGGATCAGCTCGGGCTGGAAGTTGCCGAGATAGAGGCCCTTGCCGAAGCTCGGCAGTTTCCACTCCTTCTCCCGCGCATCCTCCGAGATCGCTCGAGCCTCCTTGTAGCCGGTATCAGCGGGCATGAGTCACCTACCTTCCTTCGTCGATGCTTCGGCTGGGAATGCCCCGGACCCTCGTCTGGTGGACGTCATAGGTTCGGGAGAATAGAGGAGTTCGCGGGCCGCATCACATGTCGATTCCGCCGTTGACGCTCCAGATCTGCCCGGTGATGTAGCTCGAGGCGTCCTGAGCGAGGAAGTTCACGACGCGGGCGACTTCGTCCGGTTGTCCCATCCGGTGCGCCGGGGTCTTCTCCAGGATCTGGGCCACCATATACGGGGGGATCGTGGCCACCATGTCGGTCTCGATCAGGCCCGGCGTGACGGTGTTGACCGTGACCCCGATCCCGTCTTCGAGCTTGCCCGACAGCCTGAGGTTGAGCGCCGCCTCGCGGGCGAGCGTCTTCGCGAGCCCGAATTCGCCTGACTTCGAGGCCGCGTAGTTCGACTGTCCGACGTTGCCGATCTCGCCGCTCACCGACGAGATGAAGATGATTCGGCCCGAGCCCCGCTGGAGCATGTGCGCGATCGCCGGCTTGGTCATGTAGAAGCTGCCCGACAGGTTCACGCGCAGCACCTTGTCCCAATCCTCGGCCGACAGACTCCAGATCGGCTTGTCGATGGTGATGCCCGCGTTGTTGACCAGGATGTCCAGACGGCCGTGCTCCTTGACCACCTCGTGGACCACGCGCTGACAATCCTTCCAGTCACCGATGTCGCCCTGATGCAACGACAGCGTGCCTCCGTCGGACTCGATCGACTCGCGCAGCTCCTCAGCCCGCTCGCGGTTGGAGGAGAAGCCGGCCGCGACGACCGCGCCGTCCGCGGCGAGATCGCGGCAGATCGCCGCGCCGATCCCACGGGTACCACCGGTGACCAGTGCGACCCGTCCCGTGAGATGCTTGTTTCTCTCAGCGCTCTGTGGGCTGGAACCCGTGGTTGCCATCTTCGTTACCGTCCCTTTCCGTTCGCTAGTTGAGCCGCTCGACGATCATCGCCTGCCCCATCCCGCCGGCCACACACATCGTCTCGAGTCCGTACCGGCCCTCCACCGAGTCGAGGTTGTTCAGCAGGGTGGTCATGATCCGCGCGCCGGTCATCCCGAACGGATGCCCCAACGCGATCGCGCCGCCGTTGATATTGAGCTTGTCCGGATCGATCCCGAGCTCGTCGCGGCAAGGCAGAACCTGCGCCGCGAACGCCTCGTTCATCTCGAACAGATCGATGTCCTCGACCGTCAACCCGGCCGCCTTCAGCACCAACCTCATCGCCGGGATCGGACCCAGGCCCATGATCTCCGGGCGGATGGCCGCCACCGAAGACGCAACGATCCGCGCCCGCGGCTTGAGACCCAGCCCGCCGGCCTTGTCCTCAGACATCACCAGCAAGGCTGCGGCACCGTCGTTCAGCGGGCACGCGTTGCCCGCGGTCACACTTCCGCCGGGCTTGAACACAGCCTTGAGCCGCGACAGCTTCTCCACCGTCGTGCCCTCACGCGGCCCGTCGTCGCGCGTGACCGTGTGCGCCGGAACGGTATCGCCGCCGGCGTCATGAGCCTCAGGTATCTCCACACCCACGATCTCACGGTCGAACTGGCCACTCTCACGCGCCGCGCACGCCCGCTGCTGCGAGAGCGCCGCCCACTCGTCCTGGTCCTCGCGGCTGACCTTGCAACGCTCGGCCACATTCTCGGCCGTCAACCCCATCGGGATATACACGTTGTACCCGGTGCCGTTATGGCCCTCGAGATGCGGATTCATCGCCGGAAGAGTCGAGGCCGCACCCCTCGAGACGCACTCCACCCCAGCCGCGATGTACTGATCGCCCTCGCCGGCCTTAATCGCATGAAACGCCATCCGGATCGCCTGCAACGACGAGGCGCAGAACCGGCTCACCGTGACCGCCGGAACGTGATGGTCGATACCGGACAGCAGCTGCGCATTGCGAGCCACGTTGTAACCCTGCTCCAGCTCGGGGAAGCCGCAACCCATCATGATGTCCGCCGTCTCGCTGAAATCGACCCCCGGATTGCGCTCCACCAGAGCGCGCAACGGAATCGCGGCGAGATCGTCAGCCCGTATGTCCCTCAGCGATCCCTTGACCGCCCGCCCAACAGGCGTGCGGATCGCATCAACGATGACTGCTTCAGGCATGACTCTCTCCTCCTTATAGCTACCGGCCGCGATCAGCAGCCGAATCACGGCTGGTCCTCGGGTCGCTGCCCAT
>JADGPN010000243.1 GCA_017882465.1 Solirubrobacteraceae bacterium | reverse complement strand
GTGTCGGAGAAGTAGTCCCAGCCCCAGTCGATGAATGCGTCGATCCGGTTGCGCACGCCGGTCATCAGCATCGCGTGCACGCCGAGCCAGGCTGAGAAGGCGATGGCGCCGTGGAGCTCGTGGCGGTGGGCTCCGACCTCGGCGATCGCTGATCCGCGGCCGATCATGGCCATGATGCCCTTGTCCTTGTAGTGGAATGGTTTGCGCGGCTTGCCGGCGAAGTCGGCGAGTATGTTGGCGGCGGCCCAGGTGCCGCTCTGCATCGCGACGGAGCCGAGTTGGGGATGCGGATGGCCGTCGGGCCCGGGGATGTTGGCGACGTCACCTATGACGTAGATGCCGGGTGTGCCGTCGACGGTCAGGTCGGGCAGGACGTCGATCCGCCCGCCGCGACCTTGGGGGAGGCCGGCGGTGGCGGCGAGGGCGGGCGCTTTGATGCCACCGCCCCAGACGACGCAGTGCGTCTTCAGGGTCGTGCCGTCGGCGAGGGTGACGTGGTCCGGCGCGATCTCGGTGACGGCGACCCCCAGGTGGATGCGCACACCTTTGCGGTGCAGGATCTTGGCGACGTAGTCGTGGGCGTGCTCGGAGAACGGTCCGAGCAGGGTGTGGCCGAGGTCGACGAGGTGCACTTCGGCGGCTGAGACCGCGAGATCGCGGTATTCGACCGTCATCGTCTCGTGGATCATGTCGGAGAGCGCGCCCGCGAGCTCGACGCCGGTCGGGCCGCCGCCGACGATCACGAACCTGAGCGCTCCGTGGTCGAGCAGCGCGGGGTTGCGATCGGCGTCCTCGAACACGCCGATCACGCGGGAGCGAAGGTGCTCTGCATCGGTCAGCGAGTACAGGGGAAAGACGTTGCTGTCCGCTCCGGGCGTGTTGAAGAAGTTCGGTTGCGAGCCGGCCGCGAGGACGATCGCGTCCGCTGTCCAGCTCTCGCCGTCGGTCGAGGTGACCGTTCGGGCGGCGGGGTCGATCGAGGCGATCTCGGTCATTTTGACGTCGACGCTGGGGTTGGCGTGGAACAGCTTGCGCAGGGGGTAGGCGATGTCGCTCGCCGACAGCTGCGATGTCGCGACCTGGTAGAGGAGCGGCTGGAACTGGTGGTAGTTGTTGCGGTCGATCAACGTCACTCGCACGCTCTCTTCCTCCGCGAGCGCCCGCGCGCAGCCGATCCCGGCAAAGCCGCCGCCGACGATGATGACGTGGTGCTGGCCGTCGTCGTGGCTCATGTCGCCGCTCCCGAGCTGGCCTGCGCGTCGAGCCGGTGCTCGAGGTGATCGCCGACCCGGAGCGCGTTGGCCATCGCCGTGAGCGCCGGGTTCACCGCCCCGATGCTGGGGAAGAAGCTCGTGTCGACGACGTACAGGTTGTCGAGTTCGTGCGCGCGGCAGTCCGCGTTGAGCACCGAGGTGGCCGGGTCGGTGCCGAAGCGGCACGTCCCCGCCTGGTGCGCGCAGCCCGCGACCGGGATGTCGTTCTTGAGGTAGGCGTGCCGGGGTGAGAGGTCGTCGTGCATCCCGAGGTGTTTGAGCATCGATTTGAGTTGCTTGAACAGTTGCTTCTTGGGCTCCTCGTTGGTCGCCGTGTACGCGATCGTGAGCCGTCCGTCGCGATCCAGCGTGACGCGGTTCTCGGGCATCGGAAGGTCTTCGGTCGAGAGCCAGAAGTCGACCGCGTGGCGGGCGACCTGCTCCAGGGACCAGGTCGGGGCGAGTGCGGTCTGGATCGGCTTCTCGCCGCGGAACATCGGCGCCTGGGACTTGCCGATCATCTGGATGTTGCCCATCGGGTACTCCCACGCGTCGGACTCGAAGTAGAAGTCGTTGACGCCGAGGGTCTTCTGGAACACGGTCGGGTTCTCGTCGCGCGACAGCGCGAGAACGGCGACGCTGTTGTGGAACATGTAGTTGCGCCCGACCTGGTCGGAGCCGTTGGCGAGGCCGTTGGGGTGCTGGTCGTTGGCCGAGGCGAGCAGCAGCCGGGCCGAGTTCGCCGCGCCGCACGAGAGGACGACGATGTCGGCCTCGAACGTCTCCTGGCCACCCTCGCGCACGGCCACCACGCCGGTCACCTCGGTGCCGGCTGCGTTGGTCTCCAGGCGCACCGCCTGGGTGTTCCTCAGTAGCGTGACGTTGGGGTGCTCGAGCGCCGGTCGCACGCCGAGCACCTCGGCATCGGACTTGGCGTGCACCAGACACGGGAATCCGTCGCAGTCCTGGCAGCGCACACAGGCGCTGTAGGCCATGTTGGCTTCGTCGAGCATGATCCCGCAGGGGGCGTGGAACGGGTGCAGTCCGGCACCGGCGAAATCGTCTGAGAGCTGCTGGATGCGCGGCTCGTGCGACACCGCCGGGAACGGATAGTCGGCGCTCGCCGGCGGCTCGGTGGGGTCCTCGCCGCGCGCCCCGTGCACGTTGTAGTAGTGCTCGGCCTTGCTGTAGTAGGGCTCCATCTCGTCGTAGCCGATCGGCCAGGCGGGCGAGATCCCGTCGTGGTGGCGCACCTCACCGAAGTCCCGCTCGCGCAGGCGGTACAGGGCCGCGCCGTAGAGCTTCGTGGCTCCACCGACGAAGTAGTGCACCTGCGGCTGGAAGGGTTTGCCGTCGCCGTCGTACCAGGTGTCCGGGGACACGTAGCGGTTCTCGACGAAGACGTCCTCCGAAAGCCAGTTCTGCGGCTCGCGCGGCAGCCAGTCTCCGCGTTCCAGCAAGAGGATCTGCTTGCCGGTGGGCGCGAGGTGCCGGGCCAGGGTTCCCCCGCCGGCGCCGCTTCCGATGATGATCACGTCGTAGCGGTCCATCAGACGTACTCCTTCAATCGCTCGGCCAGGATGATGCGCGCTCCCGCCTCGATCAGCGCGAGGTGGGAGAACGCCTGGGGGAAGTTCCCGAGGTGGCGGCCGGTGTCGGTGTCGAACTCTTCGGCGAACAATCCCAGCGGAGAGGCCACGCTGAGCAGTCGCTCCATCAGATCGACCGCTCGCTGCATCTCGCCGATGGCGGCCAAGGCCGACACGAGCCAGAACGAGCAGATCAGGAATGTGCCCTCTTTGCCCGACATTCCGTCGTCGGTCTCACCGGTCCGGTAGCGCAGCACGAACCCGTCCTCGGTCAACTCGTCGGCAATCGCGAGCACGCTCGCGCGCAGCCGCTTGTCATCCGGGGGCAGGAACCCGAACAGCGCCGCCAGCAGCGTCGATGCGTCGAGCGCGTCGGTCGCGTAGTGCTGGCGCAGCACACCCCTGCTGTCGACCCCGTGCTCGAGGATGTCGGCCTTGATCTCTCCCGCGGTGGCCCGCCAGGCGTCCTGGCGCTCATCATCGCCGCGGATCGCCGCCAGCTGGGCGGCGCGGTCAAGCGCGACCCAGCACATCAGCTTGGAGGACACGTAGTGCTGAGGCTTGCCGCGCGCCTCCCAGATCCCTTGGTCGGGCTCGCGCCACACGCGGGTCGCGCACTCGGCCTGGGCGATCACGATCGGCCACAGCCGCCTCGGCAGCCGCTGGCTGCGCCGGGTGTGGAGCAGGATCGAGTCGAGCGCGGCGCCGAAGACATCGTTCTGGCGCTGATCAAACGCCCCGTTGCCCACCCGCACTGGACGCGCGCCGGCATAGCCCGAGAGCTCGTCCACGGTCCACTCGGTCAGGTCGCGGCGGCCGTCGATGCCGTACATGATCTGCAGCGCCCCGTCCTCGTCGGGCTCGAGGTCGGCGATGAACTGCATGAACTCGTCGGCCTCCCAATCGAGGTTCATCCAGTGCAGCGCCTGCAACGTGAACGTCGAGTCGCGAATCCACGTGTAGCGGTAATCCCAGTTGCGCTCCCCGCCCGGCGTCTCGGGCAGCGACGTCGTCGCCGCGGCCACCGTCGCCCCGGTCGGCATGTACGTCAGCCCCTTGATCGCCAGCGCCGAGCGCTGGAGCACATGGCGCCAACGGTGATCGGGAACGCGCGCCCCGCTCAGCCACCCGCGCCAGAAGCGCGTCGTCTGCGCCAGCCGGGCCTCCGCTTCCACCACGCTCCCCGGTGCGTCGAAGCCCTCGGCCCAGGACAGCGCGCTGTACAGCTTCTCACCCTCGCACAACTCGTGGCGCGCGCGGACGCGGCCCGCCTCGATCCCGAGCATCATGTCGGTCCGCAGCCGGACCGTCAGCCCGGCACCGGTCGCATCCGCGGTGTGGCGATCCTCGCCCACGAGCGCCCACTCGGCGGCCGTGCGGCCGTAATCGAATACGGGCTCACATACGAGTTCGATCTCAACGCTGCCCCTGAGGCACTCGACCGTCCTGACGAGCACATGATCGCCGTCAATGTCAGCCGGCGGCCGCGTGTGCGGGGTCACGGTGTCCTCGCCGCGGCGCGGGCCCATCGTCAATGCGTCACGGACCTCGATCCAGCCGCTCGGCGTGTGCCAGGTGGTGATCAGCGTATTGGTGCCAGGCTCGTAGGAGCGGGTGGTCGGGACGTTGATCCCGAACGGACCGAGCCGGAACGATCCCGCCTCGCGATCCAACAGTGTCGCGAACACGCTCGGGGAGTCGAATGACGGAACGCACATCCATCCGATGCTCCCGTCGGGAGCCACCAGCGCGCTCGTGTGGCAATTGGACAGGAACGCATACTCGGCGATCGGAGGAAACGGGGACGGCGCCGCAGCGCTGCGCTGCGGGTGCTTGCCCTTCGCTGCGGCCGTACCGTCAGTCGTGCGCTTCGCGTTGCCGCCGGTGCCCTTCGACTTGGATGCGGCAACACTCATGACGCGATCCATGGTCCCTGCCACCGGCCGAAGCCGCGGACGAGCTCGTCGGCCGCGGCTGGCCCCCACGAGCCCTTGGCGTAGGTGTGCACCGGCGGTGGCGAGTCGAGCAGCGGCTGCATGATCCGCCACGTCTCCTGGATGCTGTCCCAGCGGGTGAAGTTCGCGCTGCGGCCCGCGATCGCGTCGCTCAGCAACACCTCATACGGCGTCGCGCCCTCGCCGCCCTCCTCGGCGAACTCCATGTCCAGCGTGATCTTCTCCGGCTCCTTCGCCCCGGCCCGCCGGGCGTCGAGGACCATGCGGATCCCGGTCGTCGGGTCCAGCTTGACGACCAGCTGAGCCGGCTCCGGCAGCCGCTTGTGAGTCACGAAGCCCAGGCGCGGCGGGCGCTTGAACACAAGCCGAACCTCCGTCTGCGTGACCGGAAGCCACTTACCGGTGCGGATATAGAACGGGACTCCCGCCCAGCGCCAGTTGTCGATCTCGAGCCTGAGCGCCGCGTAGGTCTCGGTCGTGGAGCCGGCGGCGACGCCGTCGACGTCGAGGTAGCCGTCGTACTGCCCGCGGACGTAGTGGGCGGGGTCCGCCGAAGCGATGGAGCGGAACACGGCGAACTTGGCGTTCTTCAGCGTGTCGGCGTCGTCGCCCGCCGGCGCCTCCATCGCCGCCGCGGCCAGCAGCTGCATCAGGTGGTTGACGACCACGTCGCGCAGCGCGCCGACCGGATCGTAGAAATGCCCACGATCCTCGACACCGAACGCCTCGGCCATCGTGATCTCCACCAGCTCGACGTGGTTGCGGTTCCAGATCGGCTCCAGCATCGAGTTGGCAAACCGGACGTACAGAAACTCCTGCAGGCCCATCTTGCCCAGAAAGTGGTCGATCCGGTACAGCTGCGACTCATCGATGTACTGATGCAGCTCCTCGTTCAACGCCGCAGCGGAGACGGTGTCGTGCCCGAACGGCTTCTCCACCACCACACGCGCCCCGTCGGTCAGCCCCGCCTCAGACAGGCCCTTGACCACCGCGCCGAACAGGAACGGCGGAATCTCAAGATAGAACACCGGAGTCTTCGCTCCGGCGATGGCCGCGCCGACCCGACCGTACGTGGCGCTGTCGCCGAAATCGCCGCTGACGTACGAGAGCCGAGCGGCGAACCGCTTGAACACCTCCTCGTCGATCGTCTCGCCGGTCCCCTCGATCGAGCTCCGGGCGCGGTCGCGCAGCTGGTCCACGGTCCAGTCGTCAACCGCGACACCGACGACCGGGCAGTTCAGCAGACCACGACGTTCGAGCCGGTACAGCGACCGAAAGGTCATCACCTTGGCCAGGTCCCCGGTGATCCCGAAGACGACAAGGACATCGCCGGCTGGGTCATCGCCAGACTGCTGCGCAGCCGTCCTGGCGGTCGGTAGGTCGGCAATCGCGGAAGCTAGAGACACGGCGGACCCTCCTGACGTTGGCGGACGGACTCGCGCCTGGTGACCGAGGCCGAAACCACACGCTCGCGTCTCGTGCCG
>JADGPN010000242.1 GCA_017882465.1 Solirubrobacteraceae bacterium | reverse complement strand
CCACATAGATCTGTGAAGAGCAGCCTCGACCAACCCGACGGTTATGCCGAACGACTCAACCCCCGGCACCCTCCTGAGCAGCGCAAACGTCGATCAACCCCACCCCGTTCGGCATAACCAACCGTTCGGCATAGTGCCGAGATAGGTCGAGAGCACCGGCAGGCGCGCGTGGACATCGGCGCACTCGCGATACCAGCCCAGCAGCGTGCGCATTATCTGTAGTACGGGCTGTCACCGCGCTGTGGTTGCTGGGGTTTGTTGTGCTTGACATGTCATTGCTGCCTGGTCGGTGGTGGGCGGGTCTGAGGCGCTGACGCGGTACGAAAGAAACGAATGAATGGCAGCCGGATTGGCGTCGCCGGTTGGGGATCGGCGAAGATCGGGTGGTGCTCGAGTGGACCAAGGCCGACGAGGAGGCGTTCGCCCGCTTCATGTTGCGCCGGCGGTGGCTGAACGTGGTGCAGCGGGAGGGGGTGGTGACGGTGGCGCAGTTGCGCGCGCTGTCGGAGGAGCAGTTGCGTGAGATCCCGAACCTCGGCCCGCTGTCGATCGCGGATATCTCAGCGGCGGTGAGCGATCGGGCGCTACGTCCGGATGATCCGATCGAGATGCTGGCGCTGCCGGCGGCACGGCCGATCCGTGAGCGCGATGAGGAGCTGATTCGGATGCGTCAGCAGGGCGCGACGCTTGCGCAGCTCGGCCGTCGGTTTGGGATCTCAAGGGGGCGCGTTGAGCAGATCCTGGACCGGGAGGGGTGGTGATGCCCGGCCGGGTGGGACGCCCCCCTTGGCGACGTGTCGCGCGGTGGGTTCGGTGTCAGGCGGTGGGGGCGAGCACGGGGATCCAGACCTCGGCGGCGCGGCCGCGGTCGGCGTGGCGGGTTTCGCGTCGTAGCCGTCCGGCGTCTTCGAGTACTGAGAGTGCGCGCTCGATCTCGCGACGTTTTTTGTTGCGGCTGAACAGTTCGGAGACCTCGGTGCGGGTGAGGCCGGCGGGGCGTTCCTTGGCGGCGGACCACAGCTCATCAGCGGTCGGGTCGCCGAGCGCGTCGCCGAAGATCCAGCGCGCGGAGGCGGCGCTGTAGCGCCAGAGCGCGAGGGCGGCGTCGAGGTGCTCTGAGCGGATCCGCTCAGAGAGGTCAAGCAGCGCGTAGATCAGAGCCAGGCGGACGGTGTGCGCTTCGGCGCGGGCGGTCGCGGCGCCGGCCAGACCGGGCCGGGCCGTGGAGAGCTGCTCGTAGGTATCGATCCAGCGCTCGCGGGCGTCGTCGTCGAAGGTGATCGGGCGGTGCTGTTGCGCGAAGCGCAGCGCCAGGCGGATGGCGTCGCGGACCTCGGTGAACCGGTCGCCGTCGAGCGCGCCTCCGAAGGGCAACAGCTTCGAGCGCTTGACCGCGATCAGCAAGAAGCGATTCGCGAACCCGTTCGCCAGTTCGGTCGCGGTCAGGTATCGCAGCAGCTCATCGCGGGTGATGTGAGCGACGATGCCGATGCTCGCGCCGGTTGCGCGCAGCGGGTCGTTGCGGACGATCGTCTGCAGCGGTTCTCCGTCCCACGCCTGGCGAACGATCGCAGACAGCGTGTTGCCCTCGCGCGCGAGCACTTTCAGCGTCTGCGCGAACTCGGGCTCGACGACGAGGCGGCGTTTGTCGGAGGGCGCCTGGCCGTCGTGTTCGTCGGCGGGGTCGCGGACCTGGGCGATCAATCCCTCCCCAGAGGAGAGGCCTCCGACCAGGCAGCGCGCGAACGCTGAGTCGGCGTCGGCGAGTAGTCGCCGGACGTGCCCCCAGGAGCTGCCTTTGCGTCCGGTCGCTGTCGGGCCGACCAGCACGACGAACTGATTGGTGTAGTGGCGGTCGGCCTCGACCTGGTAGTGCGCGCCGCGACCGCAGGCGCACCCGAACGCGACCAGGAACTGTGCGAGCAGCGCCATCGGATGGGCTTCTGAGTGCGGCTCGGTCCGCAGCACGAACTCGCCCGCCGGACCGTGGAACGCGGCCTCGTCGATCGTCGGCCATGCGCTCATGAGCTGGCTGTCCCGGGCCCGGTGCGCCGGTGCTCGCGGCCCAGCGCGCGCAGCTCGCCCCACGCGCCGGCGAGCTCTTCGCGCAGGCCGGCGACCTCGGCACGTAGTCGCCGGTTCTCGTCCAGCAGCGTCTGGTTGCGCGCTCTCAGCGAGGCGTCGGTTGCGCGCTGCACCGTCGGGACCGGCTCGGCGATCTCGAGGTGCGCTGCGCGGAGCCGCTCGATCTCGCCGCGCAGCTGGTGTTGGGTGTAGAGGAACTGGCGCGAGACGCCTGCCGCGCGCGCGACCGCCTGGAAGCTGACCGGCTCGCCGGCCTGATCGAGACGGCGGATCGCCCGCCGCGCGCGCTCGAGGGCCCGCTCGCTGCGGCGCTCGGCCGCCTCATGAAGTCCGCTGGTGACCCGCTCAGGCTGCGTCATCGTTCTCCTCCTCACGGTGTTGTCGTTCGAGTTGCTCGGCGCGTTCGATGATCGCCACCAAGTTGACCCTGGTGGTCTCGTTGATCTCGATCAGCCGCTGGTTGCCGTTCTGCTTGCCGTGCTCGATCAGCTGCTCGGTGCGCGCAAGCTGCTCGCGATGCGCAGGCAAAAACGTCTGATCGGTGAGGAACGACGGGCAGGTCAGGCACGCGTTCGGGTGCGGACAGGTCTGCTGCAGCGGCAGCCCGCACCAGCCGTTCGGCAGGGTTTGCTTGGCTCGCGCGATCTGCTCCTTGGCCCAGGCCGCGTCCGAGAGCTCTCCGTCGACCTCGAGCGGCACGATCTCGCCGCGGACGTTGATCCGCTGCTGCGCCTCTTCCCACTTGCGCCGCAGCGTCTGCATGTTCAGTCGCGCGTAGCGCAGTGTCATATCCGGGGAGTCGTGATCGAGCAGGCTCTGCACCGAGAACAGGTCGACGTCGTTGTTGACCATCCCGGTCGCGTAGCTGTGGCGGAACGCGTGCGGGGAAGGGCGAACCGGCTCGCCGTGCTCGTCGCGGAGATCAAGCACCTCAGCCCAGCGCCGCAATGTCTCGTAGACGAACGTGTAGCCCCTCGGCCGCTTTCCCAGACTGTTGGACTTCACCCGCGGGAACAGCCACTCGCAGTCCTGCGGGTAGGACTCACGGACCCAGGCGCGCTGAGCGGTGATCGCGTGCGCCGCCCGGTCAGAGATCGGGACGAGCGCCTCGCGGCTGCGCTTGTGGTTGAAGTAGCGTAGATACGGCGCGCCGTCGGAGCCGGAGATGACCGCATCGATCTTCAGCCGCGCGGTGTCGATCGCCCGCAGGCCACCATCGATCAGCACGAGCATCGCGGCACGCTCAGTGACCGTCAGCAGCTCCAGCGCGCCCGGCGCGTTCAGCTGCCCGATGACCTGGGCGGACAGCGCGCGTGGCAGCCACTCGTATTGCTGGGGCAGCTCGCCGCGCAGGTAGACGCGCGGGCACGGCAGCCTAATCCAGCCGAGATCGTGCGAGTCCTCGAACAGATGCTTGACGCCGTAGGCGATCGCGTGCTTGTGCTTGGCGCTCACCGCCAGGCAGCGAACACCGTCAAGGAACGCGTCAAAGCACTCGCGCGTCAGGCAGCTTGGATCATCCAGCGGCCAGCCCGCCCGCTCGCAGAACGCGATCAGGCGCAGCACCGCCAGGCGCGCGGCGTTGACATAGCCGACGGAAATGCCGCCGCGCAGGCGATGACGCGCCCAACGCTTGCACAGCTCGCGCAGCCAGGTCGGGCGGACCGGCTGCCAGTCGAGGTTCCGCACGCGCCCGACCGGGTCCTCGATCGGCAATCCCGGCGTGTACCAGAAATCGCGCGCCCACGGATCGTCCAACCCGCAACGGCCCTGGAACGCCAACAGCGTCCTGCGCGCGTGGTTGACGTAGAACATCCAGCTCGGCGTTCGTCCGCGATCCCGTCCGGCCTGCCAGTCGCCGCCCTGCAACAGTGACTGCACCCCGAGCTCGTTCAGTCGCGTGACCGTCTCGCGCCAACGGAACGGGTGAATGAACCCGCCGCCCTCGTCGTGGCGGCACTGCAGCACGAAACGCAGCTCGAGCGCCAACAGCGGCGCATCGGGAAGCAACAGACGCGCCAGCAGCGTGCCGGTGCGGAGGCGAAGGTCCTCGAGGTAGCGCTCGATCGAGAGATCCGCCCCAACGAGATCCGCTCGACGTCCCCGCCACGCGCCGAACCGCTTCAAGTGCGTGTCGCACAGTCCCACCCGACTGCGCGCCACGCACGGAAACCCACAGTCCAGGACGCGGCAACGCTGATCCCCGCTCGCCACCGCCCTCGCCGATGCAGCAAAGCGCGCGAGCGCCGGCCGTCCGGCCTGCAGCCATTGCGCCTTGTGCGCGCCGCACAGCCCGGCGTCCTGAACCGACCGGGCGCACGCCACCGCCGCGCAGCGCTCGATCGGCCGCAGAACCGTCGGTGGACGCTGCACCGCGAGCCAGTCCTTGCCCGCCGGCCTGCCGTCCTTGACCCACTGCTGGTGATGAGCACCGCACAAGCGGGCGTCAACGCGTCCCCATGGAGTTGTGTCTCCCACGCGCGGGCAACCCGGAACACCACACTCGGGCGGAGCCAGCGGGCTGCCGGCCGGCAGGACCAACGGCGCGGCCAGGAACTCGGGGCGCAGCGCGTGCTGCAGCGCCGCTCGCCAGCCGTCCGGCTGCCCAGAGACGACCACCGCCAGCCTGGGCGCAGCGCTCACACCAGATCCTCGACCATCCCGAGCACGCCGGCGCGGCGCAACTCCTCACGGAGATCCTCCACATCCAGATGCGTGTAGATCTGCTGCGTCGTCTGCACCGAGCGATGCGTGATCAGCTGACTCAACACATCAAGCGGCACGCCGGCGCGGCGGCTGAGCGTCGCGTAGGTATGCCGGAACCAGTGCGGGGTGAAGTGAAACCCGACCGCGCGGCGCGTGACCAGCACGATGTCGTTGACCGTCGCGTAGCGCAGCGGCCGCCCCGCCCGGCCGCCCCACAAGTTCACGAAAACATAGTCAGAGTCCAGCGCCCCGTACTCGACGTGCATGTACTCGACGTAGAGGCGCATCAAGCTGGCAGCGACCGGAACGCTCCCGTGCCCGCCCTTCCCGCGCGCACCGTTGGCGTTGTCATCGCGGCAGACGATCTCGATCCGGTTCTCCCACGTGACGATGTCCTCGTGGCGCAGACCGAGCGCCTGCCCGATCCGCATCCCCGTCTGGAACAGAAGCGCGAACAGCAAACGATCGCGCAGGTGCCGCTGCGCGCGCAGGATCGCCTCCACCTGCGAGAGCGAGAGCACCTGCGGCAGACGCCGGCGCTCACGCAGCCGCCCCGGCCGCCCACGCGGCCGCAAGGGCGCGAACCCCTGCAGCATCGGCCGAAAGCTCCCGCGCCCGCTACGGGACGACGGCGGGCACAGTCGCTCGGCGACAGGCACGCCGCTCTGGCGGTGATGGAAGTCATAGAAGGCCGCGACCGCCGCCAGCTTGCGGTTGACCGTCGCCGCCGCGCGGACCGCCTCGCCGTTCGCCAACACAATCACGTTCTCTGCCGGACTGCGCAACCAGCCCGTGAAATCGCCGAGCTCCTCCAGCCCCAGATCCGCCCACTCATAGCCGCGCAACTCAAGGAACTCCCAGAACTGACGCAGGTCGCCCGCGTACGCACGGACCGTGTTCGGCGAGCGCTCGATGTCGGTCAACCAGCGCAGGAACGCCTCGACCGGCTCAACCGGCAGCCGGTCACAGCCAATCACCGTCCACGACGCCACGCCGGTCGGCAGCACCACCCGTCGCACCGCACAACCGCCCGGCGATGGTGAGCCCTTCCAAGGAGATGTCGTCGATGACTCCATACGCGCTCGATACCGTCCGTCCGTGACCGCCGGTGGCGCGCAAAGTCACACTGATGACGCGCCCAAGATAACCCGCGCCTCGGACGACGCCCTCTCATCGCCGGCGCGGCTCACCGCGCCGCCACGATCACCATCGGCCGACCGCCGACCAGGAGTTCTCCTCCGTGCCCGTCACACAGCCCGGACGCGAACACGACCCAGCCACGCCACCGACGACATCAACGACAGCGGTGGCAAACCCCAGATAACACGCCAAACAGCGGCCTGGAACCCCCGTTCGCTGACATCCCTGACATCCCGCAAGCGACCCCAGATAATCTTGACCGCGAACGCGTGCCTATGGTCATGAACCCGAGGGCGGACGGTTGAGCTGGCGCCGACCCCGGCGCGCTCGCAGAGCATCCGGTGTGTTGGCC
>JADGPN010000241.1 GCA_017882465.1 Solirubrobacteraceae bacterium | reverse complement strand
AAATCAGCCGCGCGCGCCGCATGGAGTCGACTCCAACTGGCCACGTTTCCTGAAGCCCCTCTACGATCTCGACTTTCGTGATCTCACGCGGCCTTCGATGCTGGCGGTGACTGGGGTTGTGTGAGTTTCGGGTTGGTGGTCATCGGGGGTGCTTCTGACCAAAACTCGTGGCGGATGAGTTCGCGGCGGAGCGCGGCGAGCATGTCGGCGTAGCTGACGGTGGCCTTCTGGCGATACCAGGGTGACTGGCGCAGTCGCTCGCTGAGGTCGGCTTCGGGGTCGCCGTGAACGGCGTACCAGGCGATCGTGATTGTCTGGCAGAGAAACCCGAACGGGACAGTCCGCTCGACTGCCTTCTTGACCCGGTTGCGGGCCTCGCCGACGCCGTGCGCCTTGGCCTCTTGGTTGCAGGTCTCGATCGTCCAGCGGCTGTCGTAGCGGGCGATCAGCTCGCCCGCTGGGATCTCGGCGTCGGTCGAGGCGAGCGCGACGTCAAACCCGGCCTTGGTGCCGGGGTTGCGGATCAGGATCACCTTCACCGGCCGGGTGTAGAACGGCTTGTACCAGAGGCAGACGAGCTCGTGGACGTGCACGGTGCGCGAGCGGCCGTCGGGGCCGGTGATCGTGACCTGCTGGAAGACGGCGGTCTTCGCGATCTCGGCCAGCGTCGGGAGCTTTCGGCCCTTCAGCGGCGGACGGCCCTTCTGGCCGGGCGTGCGCGCGCTCGGCGCGAGCTCGTGCACGCGGGCGTTGGCGCGCATCCGGGTGGTCACGCTCACCCGGTCGGGCAGCTTGCGCCACGCCTTGCTGGCGTAGGCGCCGTCCATCACCAGCTCGACCGTCCGGCCCGGGAAGCGCTCGATCACCATCTCCACCAGCAGCCTCGCGAGCTGTGGCTGGGAGCGCCGGTCGGGATGATCATCATCCTTGGGGCGGAACAGGCGGAACAGAACCGGCAGTCCGACCTGCCGACCGCCGAGACACGGCAGCTCGACGACGAGCACGACCACAACCCAGCAGTTCCCCCACCGGGTGCGCCGCCCCGAGCCCTCTGGTTGGGCGCCGTCGTGCAGGTAGTGCGCGCCCCAGACCTTGGGTCCAGAGCGCCCGAAGAGGGTGTCGTCAACGGCGAGACGGATCGGCGCGCACGCCTTGACGAACACGCAGACCAGGAAGTCCAGCAGCGCCAGCCCCAGCTCATCGGGATCCCAACGCCGACGGGCGAACAGATCGTGGGCGCGGCTGTGATGCCACACCCCGGCCAACCCCGCGGCCTGCAGCATCCCCGTCACCGTGCAATCCCGCACACGGCCGACGAACCCGACCAACAGCATGTTGAACGTCTGAAACGTCGGTTGCGTCATGCACGGCGCCAGCAGGGACAGCAGCCCAGCCAACGAAGTGGGAACCTGAAGCACGGCGGCGACCTCCCGGACGGGAAGGCCACGGGAACGCTCGTAACGCCCCGCAGCCGATGGACTTGATCGCCCACCGGATTCGGGGTCGCCGCCAACCCTCCTTTCCCTGCTCAGACGCCCAAACCGCGTCCACAAGCCCGCACCGCGCCCGTCCTCACACCCCCGTCCTCACACCCCCGTCCTCACACCCCCAAAATCACGAAACTCGAGGTGGGGTACGAAAGAAGAAGTAACTCTGGGGCGGTGTCCGGCTCGGAGGCTCTGAACGGCTTGCAATGAAGGGGCCAGGGGTCGTGGAGCGCGCGGGGTTCGTCGCGCGTTGAGACCGGCTTCGCCTTTCGCTTTTGATCGCTCGCCGTGGGGGGGCGTGTTGGGGCTCGCGAGACGGTTCGGTGGTTGCCGGCGCGGTCGGGCTTCGCGATGCGACCCACTCGCGCGTAGCGGGTGGCGGGCCCGGCTATGCCCCGGCGGTCGTTGTGCTCGGTGTGCTGGTGGCGGTCCAGAGCTGGGCGGGTCGGCCGCCGGTTGGGATCTGCGTGGTGGTGACGCGGCTGGCGGCGTTGAGGGCGTGGAGGGCGGTGTCGATCTGGCCGGCGGGCTGGTTGTGGTTGAGGTTCTGGCTGATCTGGCTGCGGGTCAGCCCGCGGGGATGCGCTTGGAGGGTGGCGTGGATCTGTTCGGCGAGCGGGTCGCCGGTCGCGCCGGTGAGCGCCCACGCGGCGGATCGGGCGGCGTAGTCTTGGAGCGCGAGCGCGGCGGTCAGGTGCTGGGCGTTGATCTGGCGTTCGCCGTCGGCGAGGGCGTAGAGGAGCGCGAGCCGGATGATGTGCGCTTCGGCGCGGGCGGTGATGTGCGCGACGATCCCGTCGGCTGGCTCGGCGGCGAGCTGACGGTAGGCGTGATGCCATAGCTCGCGTGCGTGGGGGTCGAGCCGGACCTGCCCGGTGGTGCGTGCGTGTCGGAGTGCGACGGCGAGCAGGCGGTCAAGGCTGGTCCCGTGCAGCGGGTCGGGATCGCCGCCTTCGGGCAGTAGTCGCTGCCGGCGGCAGGCGATCAGCAGCACGCGGTTGGTGAAGCCGTTGGCGAGCTCGAGGCTGGTGGTGTGCCGGCGTAGCTCGTGCCGGGTGATGTGTCCGATGATCGCGATGTGCGCGGTGCTGGCGCGCGCCGGTGCGGTGCGGGTCAGGATCGCTAATGGGCGGCCGTCCCAGCCGGAGCGCAGGGTCGGTGACAGCGTTGAGATCTCGCGACTTGAGGCCCGCAGGACGCTGGCGAATTCGGGCTCGATCACCAGCAGCCGCTGGTCTGTGTGGCCGGGGTCCTGGCCGGCCGGGTCGCGGACTGCCCAGATCACCCCCTCGCCTGATGAGAGGCCGGTCAGGACCCGTGGCTCCAATGACGGGTCGGCGGCAATGATCAACCGGCGGACGTGATCCCAGGACGAACCCTTGCGCCCGCGAGCTGAGTCACCGACCAGGCACATGTACTCGTTGGGGTGATGGCGGGTCGCTTCGACCTGGAACCAGGCGCCGCGGCCGACCGCGGCGCCGAAGCTGACCAACAGCTGGGTGAGGATCGCGATCGGGTCGGCCTCGGTGTGCGGCGCGATCCGGTTGACGATCTCGCCGGGCAGATCGTGGTAGACGGAATGGTCGGGTGGCGTGGGCCACCCGACCGGTGCCGGTAGCTCAGTGGCGGCCGGTTTCGGGTCATCGGGCGGCGGGTCAAGCAGCGACAGCGTGGTCATTCGTTGGAGATCTCCGCGACCGCGGCGCGGGCGGCGGACTCGTCCACGATCGCCTTCTTGGCGGCGAACGCGGCGATCAACGAGGACACCGCGAGGTTGTTCACCTGGCGCGGCAGGCCACGCGAGACCTCATGGATCAACGCGACGGCGTCATCGGAGAACAAGGTGTCGGAGCGGCCCGCGAGCGCCAAATGGTGCTGCACATAGCTGTGGGTCTCGGTCGGGGTGAGCCCGCCGATCGCGTAGCGGACCGCGATCCGTTGATCCAGCGCGGTGAAAGTCCCCTGCCGCAGCCGGTGCCGCAACGTCGGCTGACCGAGCAGCAGCAGGCAGAATGGGGCGGTCTGATCCATCCCCAAGTTGCTCAGGCAGCGAACGCCCTCCAGGCTCTCCGCATCGAGCAGATGCGCTTCATCGCAGATCAGGATCACCCGCTTGCCGCGCTCGGAGTGCTCCGCGGCGAGCAGTTCCTGGGCCTGTGGGATCAGCGCGGCGTGATGAAACTTCGGGGAGCCGCCCAACCGGGAGACGATCATCCCGTAGATCCCGCGCAACCCCACGCCCGGGGTGCCGAGGTAGAGGACCGTATGCCGGGACGCGTCCAAGCCCGCGACCGCGGCACGAGCCGCGACGGTCTTCCCCGCGCCGCACTCCCCGCTGATCACGCCGATCGCCTGCTCGCTGATGCACCACGCGATCCGCGCGACCGCCTGGGCGTGCGCGTCGTGGGCGTGCAGCATCCCCGGCGCCAAATCCTTGCCGAACGGCATCCTCGAGAACCCATAGTGGCTGCGCAACCTGTCGATACTCACTGTCCCTCCTCGTCCTGCTGGTTGATGTCACGATCCTCGCCGTCGCCGTCGCCGTCGCCGTCGCCGTCGCCGTCGCCGTCGCCGTCGCCGTCGGGCTCGGCGAGGCTTGAGTAGTCGATCCGGTGCCCGGCGATCTCGGCGTCGCGCTGCTCGGCGAGCAGCTTGAGGTAGTCGATCCCGGTGCCCGTCGGCGGTGGTGGGAGCTCGCGCTCGGCCTGCGGGTGGGTGCGGCGGCCGATCACGAGCGGCACCGCGACGCCCATCGGCCGGTGCTGGTAGCGGACCTCGATCCTCGTGAGGTCGAACGGGTCGAAGATCAGCTCGACCTTGCGGCCCGCGAGCGCGGGGTCGATCTCGTATCGGTTGCCGTGCAGCGACACGGTCGCGGTCTTGGTCACCGTCCGCTCCTGACTCCAGAGGAACGCTTCGCGCAGCAAGGCCGGGGTCGGCAACCGGGGCGCTCCCGCGCTGTCGAACCGCTCAAGCGGCGTCTGTCCGGTCTCGGTGTTCACGCGGCGGTGGTAGACGACCTCAAGCCACGCGGAGAACAGGCGGTTCAGCTCGACGAGCTCGATACCGTCATCGATCTCGACCAGGAACTGATCGCGTACGGTTCGAAAATATCGTTCGATCTTGCCCTTCGTGGTCGCCGCGCGCGGGCTCGCGTGAATCAGTTTCACCCCGAGCACGGCGCACGCACGCAACAGCTGCGAGGAGACGAACGCGGAGCCGCGATCGACCAGTATCGCCTTCGGGACGCCTCGGGCCATCAACCCTGAGCGCAGCGCGGCCTCGAGCCGGAACACGTCCTCGCCGGTGCCCCACCGCCACCCGACCAGCAGGCGGGAGTGGTCATCGATGAACGCCAACAGCACCGCCCGCCTGGCCGTGCTGCCAGCGAGGACCGGGCCGTGGAGCCCGTCCCCGGTCCATAGCTCGTTACGCACGGAGGCCTCGAACCGTCCGTAGACCTTGTGCGGGGAGCGACCGTCGGCGCGAACGTTCAACCCAGCCCTGGCGAGATGGGTTTGCAAAGCGCGGACCGTCGGCGGACGCTCACCCGCGGCGAGCATGATCTGATGCACCTGCGCCGCGGTCCGCTCCGGCCGCTCCCGCTTCAACCGGAACGCGAGGTCCAGCACCCCGGCCGGCGTGCGCGGCACCACGACCCGAGGTTTGGGCACCAGCGCCTCAAACCCGCCCTGCCGGTACGCCCGGATCCAGTCATCCAGCGTCGAGCGACCAACCCGAACGAGCCGCCCGTCCGGCCCGAGATGCTCAACCTCGGAGAGCGCGCGGACCAGCCGGCCGCGCTCAGCCTTTGACAGACCCGGCTCGAGAGCAGGCCGGATCAACGCGTAGCGGAACAGTCCGATCTCCCTGCGACGCTCGTCCTCCACAACCACGGCCCTCCCGGACGTCCGATGACACGAGCGCTCGACCTTCTCAGCTCATAGCGCTCCTGTCGCGAGGGAACTCGTGTTGCGTGACAGCAGCCCGCCCGCCGACAACCGGCTGACGATCTGCCACACCGGCCGCGGCCCGAACCGCAACACCCACGCCCTGGCCGCGACCGCCATCGCCTCCAACGCGTCCGCGACGACGCTGCACGCCGGCAGCACCGGCCCAAGCTCGGGATCCAGCGCGACCGCGCGCCGTGTGAACAGCACCCGGACCAGCTCAGCCCGCTCGACGAACCGGCGCAGCCAGCCACGCACCGTGTCCGCCGGCACCCCCAACCGTGAAGCGATCGGCCGGCACCCCTCCCCGGCAACGTTCGCCTCGATCGCCTCACCGATCACCCCGACCTCGTCCCGGCGGCGCAACAGCACGACCTCCGGCAACAGCACATGCGTCCCCGCGCAACCCCGACACCGCGCCCGTCGCGGCACCAGCAACCGATCACCCGACCGACAGCGCAACACCCGCTCCCGCGCATGCCCCCACGGCCCCAACACCTCACGACACGACGGACACCCCAAAAGCCCGCCGACCAGCTCAGCCTCCACCTGCGCCTCCTCGGCGCATACGATCAACATCGGGGTGCCACCTCCGGCATCCAAGAGAGCCCTCCCGACGACGATCAATCAGACGGGAGGGCTCTCGCGCGTTCAGGAACCCACCAAGCCTGCCAACCCCCGCAAACACCCGGCCCCACGATCAACTGCGCGAGCACTTACGCGCGTGCCGAAACCAAGCTTCGTTCAACAGTTCTGAGCAGGAACTTGCCGTCGAGCTTGGCTTCGCGGGCGACGGCGGTGCGGTCGATCCGCAGCTTGCCGGTCTTGGTCTTGCGCAAGAAGCGCTTA
>JADGPN010000240.1 GCA_017882465.1 Solirubrobacteraceae bacterium | reverse complement strand
AGCGGCGCGGTCACCGACTGATCGTGCTGCGTGTCTTCAGGAGGGCAACAGAAATATACTTTGGGATTGGTAGGCACAACCGCTCGCAAATCGGAGGAGTGTCGGACGTGGCTGGCCCTGCGGCCAGGATTCTCACCCCAAGTCCGAATGCCACCTACGGCGCGATCTGCGCCACGAGGCGGGAGGCGTGGGTTACTGGTTTTGACTGCGGGGCCGGTGCGGTTCCTTCTACCGGCGTTACCCCACCATCCGGTATTCGCGTCCCTATCTGAACGAACGCGCGAGGGTTGTCGTCCTCCTTTTGGCGCGGGCGGACCAACTGAGAGACGGGAAGGGCGAAGAGCGATGACGCGGGCCAAACAGAACCTGGTTGCGCGCAGGCGAGACGAGCTCAATCGTGATCGCGGATCGCGGCGGCTCTCACAGGTGGTCGATGCGCAACGACGTCTGAACACCGGGCGAGCGCACACCAAGCGGTGAGCTGCGCGATCCCAAAGCTCGCCGCGGGCGAGGCCCCAAGTCAACCCTTCGGACGACGCCCGGCACGGCGGCGACCCGCGGGCTGAACATAACAGTCAGCGAACGCGGCGGGCACGAGAGGTAAGAACACCGGTGTTGCGGCGCGCTAGAGGGCATGGACAACACGAACCGCAGCTCCCGCGGGCGCAACGTGCCCGACACCACTGATGCCCCCCGGCGCGGAGGAGCCGGCGCGCCTGCTCGAACCTCCAGCGACGTCAGACTGATTGGAGCAACGATGACGACCGAAACCCTGACCATCGACGGTCTCGAGCGCTGGTTGCTCTTCGGTGCCCACTGGCGGGTCGTCGACATCTCCAACCAACACGCCGTCGTTGACCTGTGCACCTGTACCGGCGAGCCGCTCGAGCGCCTGCAGACCGAGGACCCCGCGGTGATCGGCTACCTCCGCACGGCGCACTGCGACCTGGACCTCAGCTAGCGCTAGCCAAGAAGGACTTGATGAACCAGCCGACCACCTCGCGCCCGTTCTGGAGCCGCGTTGTCGCCTCCCGCGGAGACTGAGATGGCTCTCGACGTGCGCACCAAGCGGGTCTACGACGAGGCCGACTCCGGTGACGGCCACCGGGTGCTGATCGACCACGTCTGGCCCCGCGGCATCTCCCGAGAACGCGCGAGGCTGGACGAGTGGGCGCGCGAGCTCGCGCCCAGCGATGAGCTGCGCAAGTGGTTTGACCATGTTCCGGAGCGGTTTGACGAGTTCCGCGGTCGTTACCGCGCCGAGCTCGCCGACCGTGCGGACCAGGTCGACGAGCTGCGCGCCCGCGCGAAGAAGGGGCCGGTGACGATCGTGTACGCCGCCCGCGACCAGAAGCACAACAACGCTGTCGTCGTCGCTGAGCTGGTGCGCGATGGCTGATGAATGGACTGGCCCCTCAGCGGCGCGGATCGCTGCGCCGATGAGCTGCGAGGAGCCGTATCGCGTCCTTTACACCGAGCGGCGCACTCCGACGATCATCGAGCTGTGGTTGCGGCCGGCTGCCGGAGCGCTGGATTACCTCCCGGGCGAGTACGTGCTGCTGGAGGACCGCGACCACGCAGTCCCGCCGCGGTCGTACTCGATCGCCAACGCACCGCGCCCGGACGGGCTGATCTCGCTGCTCGTGACAAGCGTGCCAGACGGCGAGACCAGCAGCTGGGTCCATGAGCGTCTGCGCGTCGGCGAGGAGGTCAGCATCTCTGGGCCCTACGGCACGTTCGTCGACGACCCCACCTCGACAACGCCCTGTTTGTTCCTGACTGCCGGGTCGGGCGTGGCGCCCGTACGGGCGCTGATCGAGGCGGCGCTCTCGGCCGGCGCGGATCGATCCCTGACGCTGATCTTCTCGGCGCGCACCGAAGCCGACGTGATCGACCGCGAGCGCTTTGCAGGCTGGCAGGCACGACACCCGCAGTTCCGCTTCATCCGCACCCTGACCCGCGCCGCCGGCCCGCCCCCCCGCGGCCGGATTCCGGCGCTGCTGCCAATGCTCTACCAAGACCTGGGCGATCCCGATGTGTTCATCGCCGGCGCACCAGGGTTTGTGCTGGCATGTGCGACCGCCGCCGACGGCCTCGGGGCGCAGCGCGCGCGCGTGCACACAGAGGTGTTCTTCGTCGAACCGCAACCGTGGTCGGGCGCGGCGCCGCACGCCGAGGACCGAGGGTGAGGAGGATGGCAGCTGGCGGCAAGCCGCCGATTTACACCAAGACCGGCGATGACGGTACGACCGGCCTGTTGTTCGGCGGGCGCGTCTCCAAGGCGGATCCCGTCGTGGAGGTGTGCGGTGCTGTGGACGAGGCGGTCGCCACGCTCGGTATGGCTGGCGCAAGCTTGGAGGACCAAGGCCTTCAGGCGATCGTGCTCGACCTACAGCGTGGCCTGTTCGTCGCCGCGGCGGAGGCTGCCGCCAATCCGCGAGCACGCGACAGGCTCGTTCCCGGTACGTCGACGGTGACGGCGGGGATGACGGCCGCGCTCGAGCAAACGATCGACCGGCTGCTGGCGGAGCATCCGCTGCGTCTCGCGTTCGTCGTGCCGGGCGCCACGCCGGCCTCCGCCGCACTCGATCTAGCGCGCACCTTCCTGCGCCGCGCCGAGCGACGCCTCGTCGCCGCGCGCGAGGGCGGGATGACGGTGAGCGCCACGCTGATCGCGTTCGTGAACCGCGCCTCGGACCTCGTGTACGTACTGGCGAGGCGGGCCGGAGGCGATGGCGACGAGCCGCTCAGCCACGAGTGAGCCGAGCCCGCGATCGACAGCGGAGCCAAGCCCGGGCCAAGCGGCGACCGGTTAGCCTGCCGTGAAACGACAGCTCGATGGGCCCAACCGAACGGAGGGAGTGATCGTGAACAGCTGGGATCTGAAGGCGCTCGATCTGAAGCCGCGGTTGCCGGAGATCCTTTCCTCGAGCGATGTGGCACGGGCGATCGTGCTCGACCTCGCGGCTGGCGAGAGCCTCTCCGACCATCAGGTTCACGAGCGCGCGTGGCTAGTCGTACTCGACGGCGAGATCCAGGTCGCGACCGCCGAGGGCGAGCGCGTGAGCGGGGGCGTCGGGCTGCTGGTGGAGTTCGCTCCCGGGGAGCGGCACGAGGTGATCGCTTCCGCCGACGCGCGGTTGCTGCTGTTGCTGACGCCGTGGCCCGGCAGCGGCCATCCCGGCGCGATGACGATCCGTGAGAAGCTCTACGCTCGCCGGCGCGCGGCCAAGCAGGCAGGCGAGGAGAATCAGTCATGACGTCACTGTCGTACGCCGGTCGTAGGTTTCCCTCATAGAAGAGCGCTACGACGTCCCGCTGTCGGACCTGACGACGCTGCGGCTCGGCGGCCGGGCGCGTCGGCTCGTGGAGGCAAGGACCGCTGATGAGCTTGTCGAGGCGGTCGCTGGGGCCGATGCCGCGGACGAGGGTCTGCTGGTGATGGCGGGCGGGTCGAACCTGGTGATCGCCGATGCGGGTTTTGAGGGCACGGTCGTCCGCGTCCTCACCCGGGGGATCTCGGCGGACACGCGCAAGGACCGCGTGCGGCTGTTCGTCGCGGCGGGCGAGCCGTGGGACGAGCTGGTGGCGCGCTGCGTGGCCGAGGGACTGGCGGGGATCGAGTGCCTCTCGGGGATACCCGGGTCGACCGGCGCCACGCCGATTCAGAACGTCGGCGCATACGGACAGGAGGTCGCCGACAGGATCGCCTCGGTGCGCGCGTACGACCGCGAGGCGCGGACCGACGTCGAGCTCGCGCCCACGGAGTGCAAGTTTGCCTATCGCTCTAGCGTCTTCCGGCGCTCGACTCGCTACGTGGTGCTCGGCCTGACCTTCGTGCTCGAGCGCTCGTGTGCCGGGCGCCCGGTCCGCTACGCAGAGCTCGCGCGGGTCCTGGGCGTAGAGCCGGGGGCGCAGCCGCCGCTGTCAGCGGTGCGTGAGGCGGTGCTCGGTCTGCGCCGGAAGAAGGGGATGGTGATCGATTCGCGCGATCCGGACTCGGTCAGCGCCGGCTCGTTCTTCGTCAATCCGATTCTCTCCAGCGAGGAGTTCGCCGCGCTCACCCGCCGCGTGGCCGAGCGCCTCGGCGAGGACATCCGACCGCCAGCGTGGCTCGAGGTGGATCGGCGTGTGAAGACTTCGGCCGCATGGCTGATCGAGCGCGCGGGCTTTCACCGCGGCTACGGCGAAGGTCGCGTCGGCATCTCGAGCAAGCACACGCTCGCGCTCATCAACCGCGGCGGCGCGACCACCACCGAGCTGCTCGCACTCGCCCAGGAGCTGCTGGATGGGGTTCGGGCAGCGTTCGGGGTCACGCTGCACCCCGAGCCGACACTAGTCGGAGCCGAACTATAGGCGTAGCGGGTCTTTCAGAACCTGTCGCCGACCTGCTGGTGGCGGCTGACGACGGACCGTCCAGGCCGCGCAATCGACCTTGAGGGTCCGCTCAGGCCCTCGATGCGGCGCCGCACCGCTCAAACCTCCACCCAGCCCCGAGACGGCCGGACTGAAGAGCCAGCCAAGCGCCGGCGGGTCCCCGGCCGCTGAAGAACTCCTCTCCCGGCCGGACGGTGCCCGCCGCCTCGGCGTCGTGCCGAAGCGTGCGGTCGGCTTCTCCGCTCCATGCGCCGATCGCGAGCATCTCGCGGTCCGCGTCCGTCGGGCTGCCGCCCAGGTCCTTGTTGACGATCCGGGCGCACATGCGGCCCTCCGCGATCGCGGTCACGATCAGCGACTGTCCGATGCGCGCGTCGCCGCACGCGTACACGCCAGCGACGGAGGTTCTGTAGGTCTGCCGGGTGCGGATGTTGGCGCGGCGGTCGAGCTCTACCCCCAGCTGCTGGGCCAGGCCCTCGTGCTCGGGGTGCTCGAATCCGATTGCGTCAGAACCAGGTCCGCCTCGAGCGCGAGCCCGCCGCACGGGCACCCCGGTGACCTCCGGCGCTCAAGGCTTGAACACCATTAGCACGAGAATCACGAGCACCACCAGCAGCGAGGCATAGTTCTCCGCGCGCGAGAGGCGGTCGTCGAGCAGTGCGCGCAGCTCCTCGTTCACCGGCGCCTGTTCTGCGGCGAGCCTGGTTGCGAGCTAGCGGGCCTGCTTCGGTCGCTGGCCGCCAAGGCCGCCGAGCACCAGCACGATGACGTACAGCCCAATCGCCGCGTCGACCCAGCCCGATCCGTAGCCGAAATGGCCGAGATGAACGAGCCACAGCCCGAAGATCGGCAGCAGCAGGCCGCCGACGGCGACCAGCAGCACTCCAATGCGCGTCAGGCCGAGCAGCAGTGCGATCTCGGACGGCCGGTCGCGCCGACGCGCGGCCTCGAACGCGGTCCCGGCGAGCACGATCCCGGCGACGAATAGCAGGGCGCCGAGCAGATGGAAGAACATGGCGACGTTATCCATGCGCGGAGCTTGTCGGATCGACGCGGCCTCCGCGGTCTCGCGACCACCGGCTGGCTTTCGTCCTGGCGCCAAGCACACGTGGGGCTGGCCGGGTCAGTTCCGCGGTTCGGGGGCCCAGCCCTACAGTTGAGACATGCAACGTCCTGACCGGGTCACTGTGCCGACGTGCATCGGGTGTGGAGCGATGAGCCGGTTGGGGACCTGCGATAAGGGCTGCTCCGAGGAGAAGCTCGAACTCGTTCGTGCGGTCGACTTCGAAGGGTTGACGGAGCTCGCGTCGGGCGCTCATGTCCGCGCGGAAGCCTGCCGGGCCGTTGCGAGAGAGCTCGCGTCGGACCGGCCGGGCCCGGACGATTGGGAGGCCACCTACCGCTCGGTGCAAAGCGCTGCACGAGCCGCCCTGCATCACTATCCAGAGGTCGACGGGCACAGCGCAGCTTGGGATGAGCCGGCCGAGGGCGCGACGACATGGTGGTGTGCTGGGTGCGGCGGCATCGACGCGCCCCAGCCCTGTCTGGGAATCTGCATCTGGCGTCCCATCGACTGGATCAACGCCAACCTGTACGGGCAGGAGCGCACACGCGCGCTTGCCGAGCGCGACGCGGAAATGCGTCTGCGCCGGCTGCTGCACCGCGTCGCGTCCATCACACCCCGCGAGGGCCAATGGGAGCGCGGTTGCCGGGTGCTACAGGCCGAGGCGCGAGAGACGCTTGACGTTTGCGCGGACGCAGCCGCTCCGCGACGACCCTAGGATCAGAACTCAATCTGTCGTTGATCCTCGCTGCTCCTTTCGGCGGGGTTGTGCAACAGCCACGGCGCGAGCCGGGAGCCACAGCGAGACAGCCCCAACTGAGCAACGGCAGGCACGACACGCGGCCGC
>JADGPN010000052.1 GCA_017882465.1 Solirubrobacteraceae bacterium | reverse complement strand
GACGAACGCCGCTACTACATCGGCTCCGCCGACCTGATGCCACGCAACCTCGACACGCGCGTCGAGCTGCTGGCGCCGGTCGAGACTCCTGACCACCAGGCCGAGCTCGACGACACCCTCGCGCGCTGCCTGCGTGACGATACGTTCGCCTGGACGCTGGACGCCGGAGGCGAGTGGACCCGCCGCACAGGCCGCACGCGCAGCGTCCATCACGAGCTGATGGAAAAGACGCTCGCTCAGGCCGCCACGACCAGCTAGTTCGAGGTTCAACCACCAAGTCGAACTAGCCACTTGACATCTAGTACACCGGCGGCACCCACCGCATCGACGCGATCGGCGGACGTGCGTAGCCGGGATCCGCTGCTTGGCGGCGGGGGAGCTTCAGCTTGGGTGGCTCGATCTCCTCGTAGGGGATCATCGTCAGCAGGTGGCTGATGCAGTTCAGGCGGGCACGGCGCTTGTCATCGGCGTCCACCACCCACCACGGCGACTCGACCGTGTCGGTGTAGTGGAACATGACGTCCTTGGCCTTCGCATAGTCGAACCAGCGTGTTCGCGACTCCAGATCCATCGGGCTCAGCTTCCAGCGCTTCACGCGGTCGGTGAGCCGCGCCTGGAAGCGGCGCTCCTGCTCGTCGTCTGAGACCGAGAACCAGTACTTGATCAGAATCGTGCCCGAGCGGATCAGCATCCGCTCGAACTCGGGCACCGAGTGCAGGAAGTCCCGGTACTCATCCTCGGTGCAGAAGCCCATCACGTGTTCCACGCCGGCGCGGTTGTACCAGGAGCGGTCGAACAGCGCCATCTCCCCGGCGGCCGGCAGATGAGGCACGTAGCGCTGGAAATACCACTGCGTGCGCTCCCGCTCGGTTGGGGTTCCGAGCGCGACCACCCGGCAGATGCGCGGGTTCAGCGGCTCCACGATCCGCTTAATCGTGCCGCCCTTCCCGGCGGCGTCGCGCCCTTCGAAGATCACCACGACCTTGAGCTCGCGCGCCTTGATCCAGTCCTGCAGCTTGACCAGCTCCAGCTGCACTCGCTCGAGCTCGCGCTCGAACACCTCGCGTCTGAGCTTCTTCACGTCACCCGGCTTGGGCGGCGTATCGGCCCCGAGATCGCCGGCAGTCATTCGTTTGCGTCCATCCCTTCGGTCGCGGCGAGCTTACCCTGCTGGTGAACCTGCCGTGTTCATCCTGTGTGCGACGGCGCCGGACGGCTCTCCGGGTGTCCGGCGACTCCATGGGAGCGCCGGAACGGGCAGACTGTCGGCACCGGTCCATGCACAGCGATCTCCTCCTAGTGATCGTAGTCGTCGCGGCGCTCGCGTTCGACTTCACCAACGGCTTCCACGACACGGCCAACGTGGTCGCCTCGTCGATCTCGACCCGTGCGCTCTCGCCCCGAACCGCGGTCCTGATCGCCGCGGCGCTCAACTTCGCCGGGGCCTTCATCTCGCTCAAGGTCGCCGCCACCGTGGCCACGGGAATCGTCAATCCCGCGCTGGTGACGCAGACGATCGTGTTCGCGGGGCTGATCGGCGCGATCGTCTGGAATCTCGTCACCTGGTTCTTCGGTCTCCCCTCGAGCTCCTCCCACGCCCTGATCGGGGGCGTCGTGGGGGCGATGCTGGCCGCCGTCGGCACCTCGGGCGTCGAGGGCGGGGCGATCATCGGCAAGGTGGTCGTCCCGGCGATCGTGGCCCCGGTGCTCGCGCTCCTGGTCGCGGGAATCTCGATCGTGATCATCTACTGGATGGTGGGCCGCCGCCGGCCGGGGCCCGTGACCAAGGGGTTCAAGCTCGGCGAGATCGTGTCGGGGTCGATGCTGGCGCTCGCCCACGGCACCAACGACGCGCAGAAGACGATGGGCGTGATCAGCCTTGCGCTCGTGGCCCACGGCTCGATCAAGCCGGGTCAGGTGCCGAGCTGGGTGGTCGTCAGCTCGGCGACGGCGATCGCGCTCGGAACCTATGCGGGCGGCTGGCGCATCATCCGCACGGTCGGGATGCGCATCATCAAGATGGATGCGGCGCAGGGCTTCTCCTCCCAGGCCGCGGGCGCCACCGTGATCCTCGCCTCCACGCACTTCGGCTACCCGCTCTCGACCACGCACGTCATCTCCGGAGGGGTGATGGGAGCCGGCGCCGCCAAGCGCCTCTCAGCCGTCCGCTGGGGAGTCGCGGGCGACATCGCGCTGGCCTGGATCCTGACTCTCCCCGGCGCGGCCGCGGTCGGCGCCGGCGCCTACGCGGTCGCGAACGTGTTCGGGAGCGGGGCGCTGGGCCCGTTGCTGATCACGGTGATCACGGTGGGCGTGCTGGGCGCGATCGTGGTCGGCCGCCGCGAACGCCACGCCGAATCCGCCCGGGCGTGATCGCCGCGATCGTCGACTGGGCCACGATCGGGAAGGTCGTTCTCTACTCGCTCCTGATCGGGGTCGGGGTGGCGACGATCTTCGGACTCGGTGTCTCGAGCGCGGCCGGGCTCCAGGAGGCGCTGCGCAGGAGGAGTACCGGCGGCGCCGTCGCCTGGGCGCTGCTGGCCGCGGTATGCGTCGCCGTTGCCGGGGGCGCGGTCGTGATCGGCATCGTCGTCATGTCCAGCAAGAGCTGAGGCCGGTCCCTGGCGCCGCTGCCAGGGACCGGGCCCAGCAAGAACCGAGGCCGGTCCACGGGCGCCGCCGCCCGGGACCGGCCTCACGAGCAGCCGGCGCCGGCTACGGCCGGACGCCCAGCTTCACCTTGATCTGGCTGGTCTGACCGCCGCCCGTGATCGTCAGCGTCACGGTGTCGCCGGGCGCGTACCCGTCGACGACCGAGATGAACTGGTCGGTGGAGGTCACCGTCGTGCCATTGACCGCGGTGATCACGTCACCGGCCCGCACCCCGGCCGAAGCGGCCGGAGAACCGGCCTGGACCTGGGCCACGGTCGCGCCGTTGCCGGTCGCGTTCAGGTGCACGCCGAGGAACGAGTGCCTCACCGCCTTGCCCGCGATGATCTTCGCTGCGACGCGTGCGGCTGTGTTCGACGGGACCGCGAAGCCGACCCCGGCGTTGGAGCCGGAGTTCGTCTCGATCTGGTCGTTGAGGCCCAGCACGTGGCCGTTGGCGTCGAGCAGCGGACCGCCGGAGTTGCCCTGGTTGATCGCCGCGTCGGTTTGGATCGCGCCGGTGATCGTGTAACGGTTGGGCGCCTGGATGGCACGGTTGACCGCGCTCACGATGCCCGCGGTGACCGTGCCCGGGAGCCCGAACGGGCTGCCGATGGCGACCACTCCGTCGCCCACCTGCGCGGTCGAGGAGTTGGCGAACGGCACCGGGTGCAGCTCCGAGGCGGGCGCATTCACGCGGATCACGCCGACATCGGTGGACGGGTCACTGCCGAGCACCTTAGCCGGGTATTTGTGGCCGTTGGCGAAGGTCACGCTGACCGAGGTGGCGCCGGAGACGACGTGCTGGTCGGTGAGGATGTCGCCCTTGTTGTCATAGACGACGCCGGCTCCTTCACCGGTCGACTGCGTGCCACCGCCGCCGAGGCCGAGCTGGCCGACCCCCGCGTTCTCGGTGACCAGGATGTCGACCACCCCGGGCGAGGCCAGGCGGCTGATCTGGTTGACCGTCAGGCCGCGGCCCTGGCTGATCGACGTCGGCACCGCGGAGGCGCCCGAAGATGAAATGACCTGTGTTGTGGTGACCGATTTCGTCGTGGTGCTGCCGCTGGCGACGACCAGCGCGATCGCGCCGCCGGCAATCGCGCCGGCGAGGATCGGGAGGAAGCGGCTTACAGACTTCATGGTCGAAATCTCCTAAAGGACGGAAAGCGTGTGCGAGCATCACAGCACCCGCTGCTGAGAAAGCTCTCAGAGCTCGATGAGAGACGCGTAAGAGTGTCTGCTCAAACTCAGGTCCACCGTAAACTCCCTCCTCAGCGTGCCTGTGGTCCGGATCGCGCCGCCACGCAGCCGCGATCGTCTCAGCGGACTTTGAGAGGCACGTGAGAAATCGATCAACGTGCCACGGCGTCGGGCTTCCTGTCCCCTCAGGGGCTGGTGGATGCTCCGCGGCCTGCGACAGTCCCGTTGAGCGGGAGGCCGCGTCGTGTGAAGACGTCACGGAGTAGACGCACGCGGTCGCTCATGATGCCGTCGACGCCGAGGTCGAGAAGCTCGTTGATCGCTGCTTCGTCATTGATTGTCCAGACGTGCACGGGCAGCCCCGAGCGGTGCGCGGCCTGGATGAACCGCTTGGTTACGATCCGAAATGGTCCTCGACTGATCGGAACCTGGATGCAGTCCGCGCCGAGCGCCGGCATCCGGCCGGACGCTGCCATGAGGCGGGCCAGCGCGACCGCGTGAGGCCCCATCGAGGTGCAGGCCCGTCCGCGGCCCAACGCGCGAGTGCGTCGCAGGCGGGGGTCGAAGAACGATCCAATGCATACGCGCTCCCAGGCGCCCAGACGGTCCAGAAGCGCGGCGAGTGGCCCTACGCACGCATCGGACTTGGGGTCGATGTTGACCCGCACATCTGGCCATCGCACAAAGATCTCCTCGAGCCGGGGAACGCGGATGCCACGGGCACGGAACGGAAAGGTTCGGCCACTGTCGAGCGAGAACGTGTAGCCAGCGTCGGCCCCCTCCACCTCGGCGATGCCGAGCTCTGCGATCGCGCCGGTGCGATCCGTAACCCGGTCAAGGCGCTCATCATGAAAGGCGACCACAACACCATCCCGGGTGAGATGGGCATCGGTCTCCACGTATTCGTACCCCAGCGCTACCGCGATCTCGAATGCCGCGAGTGTGTTCTCGGGCGCCTCACCCGCCCCGCCTCGGTGGGCGAGCGCGATCGGGCCGGACGGAGCTAGGAACCAGTGCATGTTGCTGGTCGATCACGAACAGCGCAGGTCACGGTTTCTTCGCGCATCGTCGTAGCGGAATGATGCGCAACCAACCTTCTTGAAACACGGCTCACGCATTGCCGCGCAGCGCGGAGGAGAATCGCACGAAGTAGTCGATCCCCGACCACACCGTCACCAGCGCTGCAAGACCCAGCACCCACTGATCGAAGAATGCACCCACGATGGTGACATCCGGCCGAAGCATCACAAGCGCGATTGCGGCGAACTGCACCGTCGCCTTCGACTTGCCGAGCATCGACGGTTCGAGGTGAAGTCCCTGAGTGGCCACCGCGGCGCGCAGGCCGAGCAGGCTCAGTTCGCGGCCGATGATCACCATCGACAACCACGGCGACGCTCGGGCAACCGCGACGAGGGCGACCAGCGCGCCGGTGATCAGCAGCTTGTCGGCGGTCGTGTCCAGGAACGATCCGAGGCGCGAGCTCACGTTCCAGCGTCGGGCAAGCCGCCCGTCAAACCAATCAGTGCTCGCGGCGACGAGGAAGACGACGGCGGCAGCCGTCCAGGAGTGGCTGAGCACAAGACCCATCACCACCGGTGTGGCGAGGATCCGAAGGCTCGTCCCAGCTAGGATCAATGCGCTGGCTCGCGCGCTGCCTCTCGTCGCTGTTCTCAGCGCGCCAGCTTCCACAATGCGGACGATCGTACCAGCGGGATTACGAGAGAAGATCGGCGCCGTAGCGGCGCGCCTGCGCCGAGTCGGAAGCGTCCAGGGCGCGCCCGGCAGCGGCGACGGCGTCCGCGAGCGCCACCGACCGGAGCGCCTGTTTGACCTCAGCGATCAACGGCGGCGCCATGCTCAGCTCGCGAACTCCAAGCCCCGCCAGCAGCACTGCGGCAGCAGGGTCGCCGGCAAGCTCACCGCAGACTCCAACCCAGCGGCCGTGCGCAGCGGCTCCGGCAACTGTCTCCGCGACGAGGCGCAGAACCGCAGGCTGCGGCCCGGTGAGCAATTCCCCAACCTGCTCGTTTCCGCGCTCGGCAGCCATCGTGTACTGAGTGAGGTCGTTTGTACCGATCGAGAAGAAGTCCGCCGGGCGGGCGAGCAGATCCGCCTGCAACGCCGCGGCCGGCACCTCGACCATGATCCCGACCTCCATCGCGACCTGCACGTCCGTTGCAGTCCGCGCGCGCGAGACGGCGGCCAGCGCTGCGTCGAGCTCGGCCGCCGTCGCCACCATCGGAAACATCACCTTGAGCGGGTAGTTTGCGGCAACGCGCAGGATCGCTCGCAGCTGCATCGCGAGCAATTCGGGATGTCGCAGGGACAGCCGGATCCCGCGCATGCCGAGGAAAGGGTTCTGCTCGGCAGCCATCGGCAAAGCTGGAAGCGGCTTGTCGGCACCGACGTCCAGCGTGCGCACGATCAGCGGACGGCCGCCGAGCGCGTCAGCAATCTGGGTCAGCGTCTGCACTTGTTCCTCCTCGCCAGGGATCTCCTGCCGACCGAGAAACAGGAACTCCGTCCGCAGCAGTCCGACGCCGTCCGCCCCGAGCTCCACCGCTCCCGCGGCCTTGCCGGCCCCGCCGAGATTGGCAGCGACCTCGATCGTCGTTCCATCCTTCGTCACCGCGGGCTCATGGGCGTGGTGCCGCGCCCTGCGGCGACGCTCGACCTCGAGCTCGCGCTCGTGGAGAGCGTGCTCCGCCGCCTCCTCGTCCGGGCTGACGAGTACCGTACCTTCGCTGCCGTCGAGCAGCAGCGGTGTGCCTTCGCCGACGGACAGCACCGAAGGACCGAGCCCGACGACAGCCGGGATGCCGAGCGCACGGGCGAGGATCGCGGCGTGCGCGGTCGCGGTTCCGTGCGCCGCTGCAATCCCGCCGATGAGCTCCGGATCGAGCGCGGCGGCGTCCGCGGGCGTCAGCTCGGACACGACCAGCACGCCCGCCTGGTCAATCCCACCGTGCCGCTCCCTGCCCAGAAGCACCGCGAGCACCCGGCGCCCCACGTCCTCGACATCGGCGGCCCGCTCTCGAAGCAGGTCGTCATCGAGCGCCCGCCAGGCGGCAGCGGTCGCCTGACTTGCGGCGTACCAGGCTGCCTCCGCCGACGCGCCGCCCTCGATCCTGGCCCGCGCTGCCCCGACGAGCGCCTCGTCGTCGAGCAGGGCCAGGTGCACCGCAAAGATCGCGGCGTCGTCGGCGGTGGTCCGGCGCGCGACCTCGGTGCGATCGCGCTCGATCGCCGACCTGGCGGCTTCGCGCGCGGACTCCAGCCGGCTCCACTCCACGTCGGCCCCCTCGGACGCTCGCTCGGGCGGCGCGTCGAGCTGCTCGCCGAAGTACCGCGCGGGTCCGAGGGCGATCCCGGCAGAGGCCGCGATGCCGCGCACGAGCGTGCCCGGCTCCGGTCGGGCCGCGCGCCCAACCGGAACCGCAGACGCAGGCGCCGCTGCTGCCGGGGGAGCGGCGGCTCCGGCGCTCTGGGCGTTCGTGGGAACTCCTTCACCGAAGCCCTCGCGCGCGAGCTCCTCGAGCGCGGCCAGCGCCTCATCCGCCCGCGGCCCCGACGCCGTGGCCAGCAGCTCATCGCCCTTCCGTGCGACGAGCGTCATCAGCCCCGTGAGGCTGCGCGCGCTCACGGGACCGGCGCCGCCCACTTTGGCCAACCGTAGGTCGACATCGAAGCGGTTTGCGAGTGCCGCCACAAGTGCCGCCGGACGCGCGTGCAGGCCGATTTCGTTGAGAACAGGAATACGCACCCCATGCCCGGCAGGCGCCGCAGCCCCGTCGTCGCGCCCGTCAGCCGAGTCGCGAGCCCCAGCCGGACCATCGTCACCAAGCTGGGCCTCCTTGATCGCAATTGCCTGCCTCGCCTCGGCCCGAACCTCCGCGAGCGATGCGCCGCCCCGCGCGGCAACCGCGGCTGCGACCGTCCCCTCGACGAACGGTGCCTCACTCAAGGCCACCTCGCCGCCCGATTGCAGCAACTCGACTGCCATCTCCGCGCTCATCAGGGCGCTGCCGAGATCCATCAGCACGAGCACCCCGTCGTCGGTCATCGCCCGCTCGATCGCTGCGCGCACGCGCTCGACGTCGGTACCGATCGAGCCATCCTCGAGGCCTCCCGCCGCTTCGAGCGGCAGCTCGTCGCCGCCCATCTGCCGTGCCAGCTCGACGACCCCCTCCGCGAGCGAACGGGAGTGGGAGACAACGACGATGCCGACCACGCTACGGCACCTACAGCCGGTAGGCCTGGTGCAGCAGCTCGATCGGGTGTACTGACGGGCGACGCGTGCCGTGCTCGATCTGCCAGCGGCACGTCTCACTGTCACACGCGACGACCCGGGCGCCCGAGGCCTCGACTTGGTTGAACAGTTCGGCGCCGGCGTCCATCGCGATCTGGTACTTCTCGCGCTTGAACCCGTAGGTACCGGCAATGCCGCAGCAGCGCGCGTCGAGCTCGCGAACGTCGAGCCCAGGCACCAGCGCCAGCAGCTCGAGCGCGGGTTTGCCGATCCAGTGCCCCTGCTGTTGGCACGGAGCGTGGTAGGCCACGACCTCCTCGACCGGCTCGAAGTCGGTCCGCAACTGGCCGCGGTCGTGCAGCTCGAGCAGTAGTTCACAGATGTCGTAGGTCTGGCGGCTGACGAGCGCCAGGTCGGGGTCGTCCTCGAGTCCCAGGATCTCACGTGCCTCGCGCTTGAGCATCAGCGTGCAACTGGTCGCGTTGCCGACGATCAGCGTGCCGTCGCGCGCGTGGGGCGCCAGTGCACGGGCAAGCCGCTGCACGTACTTTCTCGCGTCCTCGAACAACCCGTTCGACTGCAGCGGCAGTCCGCAGCAGTCCTGCTCGGGGATCTCGACGCTGTAGCCATTGTGCTCGAGCACCGCGACGACCTTCTCGCCGACGTCGGGTTCGTAGTACTCGGTCCCGCAGCCGTGGAAGTACACGATCTTCGTTCCGACGCCGGGAGCCTGGCGGCGGCGCGCCCACGTCCGGAACCGTCGCCCGGCGAAGCGCGGAACCGGCGCGTCGCGGTGGATGCCGAGCACCCGCTCGGCCAGCACGCGCGCGGGTCGGGCTTTCAACATCGCGTTCGCAATCGGCGCTACCGGCGTGCCCAGCCGCCCGAGCACGGTGGGCCGCGCGATCAGGCGGTCGCGCAGCGGTACTCCCTTGCGCTGCTTGACGGCGTAGCGGGCATGGGCGTTCAGCTCCGCGATCTTGACACCCTGCGGGCACGACATCGTGCAGAGCCCACAGCCCGAGCAGTAGTCAACCGACGACTCGTCCGCAGGCTGGCCGTGCGCCCGGAACCGCTCGGCCTGTGGGCCGGCATACTTCGGGCCGGGGAACAGCGGCGTCACGTTGGCGACGGGACACGCCGTCTCACAGATCGTGCACTTGACGCAATGGTCGAGCGAGCTGCGCAGCCGTTCGTGGAACAGGTCGTCGATCATGCTGTCGCTGCAGCTCCCTCTCGTTCCAGCACCGCCTGCGCGGCGAAATGGCCAGTCGCGAGCGCGATGCCCTGGCCGGAGCCCTCACGCCATGGAACAGCGCCCGGGAGCGCGGCACCCGCGACGTACACGTTTTCGGTCTCCCGCGCGCGCAGCGACGAATCCACGGCGACGCCCACCCCGGCCATCGGCTGGTGGCCGAAATAGTCCGCGGTGAAGCGCGCCTCGCCCGGCCTCGGCATCCCCTGGAGGGACAGGCCCAGGATCGTCTCGCTCGCGGCCCAATCCGATCCAAGCTCGATCCCGCCGGAGGCGAAGCCCCCCGTAGCCAGGACGATCCAGCCTGCGTGATAGATCGTGTCGTGACCGCTTGTGTGCGCGCGCACTCCGGTGACGCGGTCGCCCTCCCGCTCCACGTCCAGGACCTCGGCCCCGAGCACGAGTCGGCCGCCGGCAGCGCGAAGCGCGGCGACCAGGGCGTTGTAGACGCGCATCCCCGGAGCCGATGGCGGCAGCGTTGGGACCTCGAACACCGCTCGCCCAAGCCGGCGCTGCAGATCAGACCAGGCGCCGTGCGGGTCGCGCAGCCCGAGGACGGCGGGCAACGCCACCCGTTCTCCCGGCCTCAGCAGCAGGGCAAGCCGACCCACGAATGCGGCGCGGAACGATTCGTCGTCGAAGCGCCGTGCCAGGCCGAGCGAATTGGCCTCGACCCGCCCCACGTCGATCTCGACCTCGACGGCGCGGGCGGGAATCCCGGCACGCCGGATGTTGCCGGCGCACAGCGACGCGTGAAAATCGCGCAGCACGCGCATCCCGACGACACACACTGGCACTGAGGACCGCGCGTCGCCGGCAGCCATCGTCTCGGGCACGAGCGCAGACGGCCGGATCGCGCCGACGGCCGTCGGCAGCAGGTGGTTGCGATCGAGCCCGCCGGTGTACCGGTAGCCGGGCTGCGGGCCGCGCTCGATGAGCGCGGCGAACCGGTCGAGCGCCGGGGCGATCGCATCGGGGCCGATCAGTGCGTAGGGGTGATCCGGGTGCGCGCCGACGAATTCCGGAAGCGCGGCCGCAGGGTGTTCGACACGCTCGGGGCGATAGCCGAGCACATCGACGGTGCCGGGAGCCAGATGCGTGGACCCGACCCCCTTGGCCAGCACGCAGACGCGTGCCCCGCCTTCGGCCAGACGGATCGCGGCAGTGAGGCCGGCGACGCCCACACCCACTACGACCGCGTCATAGTGCAGCGACGAAGTCATTGCAGGTGCTCGACGTCGAGCACGCCTTGGTAGATCCACTCGTCGAGTCTCGCCTGGCGCAGCTGGTCCCCGTAGAGGACGGGCCAGACGCCCTTCCACCGTTCGCGCACGTAGTCGATCAACCCGGCGTTCGCATCCGGCGTGTCGATGCCGTCGAGGCCGTGGAGGATCCCGGCGACGCGGTAGATGCAGAAGCCCCCCTGGCACGGGCCCATCCCGAGCCGCAGCAGCCGCCGGAGGTCGTCGAGGTCGGTCGTGCCGCGCCAACGGATCGTTTCCTCGATTCGCTTCCGTGGGATCAGTTCGCACTCGCAGATCAGCTGATCGTCGAGCAGCCGCTGCTCGCGCCGGCCGAGGCGGTCGCCGACGCGATGATACTCGCCGTTCTCAGATCCCGCCAGCGGCTCGGCCGATGTCGTGCACGGCCGCGCGTCGCCGAGCTGCAGGCAGACCGCGTCGACGGTCTCCTCCGCCATCAGCCTGTAGGTCGTGAGCTTTCCGCCGGTGATCGTGAAGAAGCCGGTCACGCCGTCGCGCTCGCGGTGGTCGAGCAGCGCATGAGCCCGGGTGACGTCGCGCGTGTCAGTCGCGCCATTCTCTTTGCGGTCCTCGAACAGGGGCCGCACGCCAGTCCACACCCGCAGGGCCCGTGCCTGCTTGAATCCCGGCACCAGGCGCTCGCCGTCCTCCAGCATCGCGTCGACCTCCGCCTGGATGATCGTATGGTCGTCGGGATCGTCAGTTCCGACGTCGGTCGTGCCGATCACGCAGACCGTCTCGATCGGCACGATGATGTCGCCGTCGGTCGGCAGCTGGCAGCGGTTGATCACGGTGTTCACAAGCCGATGGCTCATCGCGATCATGATTCCACGGCCCGGCTTCACGTGGACGCCCTCGATCCCGGCCATCGCTGCGATCTGTCCCGCCCAGGCTCCCGACGCGCTGACCGTCACTGCCGCCTCCACGTCGAGCTCTTGTCCCGTGCGCGTGTTGCGCACGCGCGCTCCATGGACCTGGTCGCCGCCGCGGTGGACGGCCACGACCTCGTGGTAGGGCAGGACTCGCGCGCCCCGGTCCTGAGCTCCCCGCGCCAGCGCCCAGACCAGCTTCCACACCTCGATGCTGCCGTCCGGCACCCGGAAGGCGCGCGAGATCCCCGGGTTCAGCCGCGGCTCCTCCCTGAGCGCCCGGGCCGGCTCGATCTCCTCACACGGCACCCCGGTCTTGCGACATCCCTCGGCGAACCGATCCGCGTAGGCAGGATCGTCGAACGGTGTCGCGACGAACAGCCCACCGGTGTCCTCGACGCAGTCCGCAGCTACGTGACGAACCACGCCGTTCTCGCGCGCGCATTCGTGGGCCGCGGAGGGGTCTTTGACCGCGTAGCGCCCACCCGAGTGCAGGAGGCCGTGGAAGCGCCCGCTCGTGCCGGTCGCGAGATCGCCGCGCTCGACCAGCACGACATCGAGGCCGCGCAGCGCCGCGTCCCATGCCACCCCCGCCCCGGTCGCTCCGCCGCCGATCACCAATACGTCTGCGCTCAGCTTCTCCACGTGGTCACCTTACTCCCGCCTGCCGTGCCGCACCGCGGGGCGCCGGCTCGCGCCGGCGCCCCTCGGCTCGTGGCATCTATTCCGCCCAGTCGAACGTCCGCTCGACTGCCTTCTTCCAGAAGCGGTACGCGGTGTCGCGCGCGCCGGCGTCCATTTGCGGGTTCCAGCGCTTGTCCTCGACCCAGTTCTCACGGAGCTCGTCTTCAGTGCTCCAGAAGCCCGTGGCGAGCCCGGCCGCATACGCGGCGCCGAGTGCGGTGGTCTCGGCGACCTTCGGCCGGATCACGGGCACGCCGAGGATGTCCGCCTGGAACTGCATCAGCGTCTCGTTGCCGACCATGCCGCCGTCGACCTTCAGCGACTCGAGGTCGACGCCCGAATCGGCGTTCATCGCGTCGGCGACCTCGCGGCTCTGGAACGCCGTCGCCTCCAGTGTGGCACGGGCGATGTGGCCGTTGTTGACGTAGCGGGTGAGCCCGGCGAACACGCCGCGAGCATCGGACTTCCAGTACGGCGCGAACAGCCCCGAGAACGCCGGCACGATGTAGCACCCGCCGTTGTCCTCGACGGTCTTGGCGAGATCCTCGACCTCGGGTGCGGTCCGGATCATCTTGAGGTTGTCGCGCAGCCACTGTACGAGCGCTCCGGTGATCGCGATCGACCCCTCGAGGCAGTAGACCGCCTTCTGGTCGCCGATCTTGTAACCGACGGTCGTGATCAGCCCGTTCTTCGACTGCACCGCCTCGTGGCCGGTGTTGAGCAGCAGGAAGTTGCCGGTGCCGTAGGTGTTCTTCGCCTCGCCGACCGAGAAGCACGTTTGGCCGAACGTCGCCGCCTGCTGGTCGCCGAGATCGCCCGCGACCTGGATGCCCTTGAACACGCCGCTCTTGATCTCGCCATACGGAGCACTGGACGGCTGGATCTCGGGCAGCATCGAGCGCGGTACGCCGATCGCGTCGAGCAGCTCGTCGTCCCATCCGAGCGTCTCGAGGTTCATCAGCATCGTGCGGCTCGCGTTCGAGACGTCCGTGATGTGCAGGCCGCCGTCCGTGCCGCCGGTGAGATTCCAGATGCACCATGTGTCGATGTTTCCGAAGCACAGCTCTCCGGCGTCCGCCTTCGCCTGCGCGCCGTCGACGTTGTCGAGGATCCAGCGCACCTTCGGGCCCGAGAAGTAGGTGGCGATGGGAAGCCCGTTCTTGAGCCGGAAGCGGTCCTGACCCCCCTCTTTCATCAGCTCGTCGCACAGCTTGTCGGTCCGCGTGTCCTGCCAGACGATCGCGTTGTGCACGGGCTCACCGGTGTTGCGGTCCCAGACGACAGTCGTCTCGCGCTGGTTGGTGATCCCGACCGCGGCAACCGCGCCGGGGCCGCCGCTGGCCTTGTTGCACGCGGCATCCATCACCTGGCGCGAGCGCTCCCAGATCTCCTTCGGGTCGTGCTCCACCCAGCCTGGCTGGGGGTAGATCTGCTCGTGTTCGAGCTGCTCGACCGCGACGACGTTGCCGCCGTGGTCAAACAACATGCACCGGGTGCTGGTCGTTCCCTGATCCAATGCTGCGACGTAATCAGCCATCCGACTTCTCTCCTTTTCAGCTTGCCAGCGTCTCAGCCGCCGTCTGGCAGAGGTAGTAGGTGGAGGTCGCGCCGGGATCCTGGTGATCCTTGCTGCGCTCTCCCAGGTAGCTCGCCCTTCCCTTGCGGGCAATCAGCGGGATCGTGTCCAGCATCCCGCGCTCGGCCGCGCTCGCCGCATCCTGCAGGCCGGAGTCGAGGTCCGGTGCCCGCTCGAGCGCTTGCAGCGCGGGAAGTAGCGCATCGACCATCGTCTTGTCTCGGGGCTCGGCCTTGCCGCGCGCCTGCACCCCCTCGACGCCCTTGCGCCAGGCCGCGGTGTACGTCTCGAGATCGACGTCATCCTTGCCCTCGAGCGCGGTCCCCATCTGCAAGAGAAGCGTTCCGTACAGCGGACCGGCGGCGCCGCCGACGCTGGAGATCAGCGCCATCGCCACCGTCTTCAGCACTGCCCCCGCATCCGCCTGTTCCGCGGCGCCTAGCTTCTCGAGCGCCTTGCGCATGCCGCGGTCCATGTTGGTCCCGTGGTCGCCGTCGCCGATGGCGGTGTCCAGCTGCACCAGCTCCTCACGATGCTCCGCCATTGATGCGGCGAACCGCGTCATCCAGTCGCTGACCGTGTCTCCGTTGACCGGCAAGCTCAGACGCCCCAGCGAAGACCAGGCGTGTTCACCGGTGCGTCCCAATACCGGACCATCTCATCGTCGAGCTTGAGCAGCGTGATCGAGCAACCAGCCATCTCGAGCGAGGTGATGTAGTTCCCGATCAGGTTGCGCTCGATCGTCAGCCCGTGGGCGGAGGCGATCTTGGCGACCTCGTTGTACATGATGTAGAGCTCGATCAGCGGCGTACCGCCCATCCCGTTGACGAACGCAAGCACGCGGTCGCCCGAGGAGAACGGCAAGTCCTCGATGATCGGGGTCATCAGCCGCTCGGCGATCTGAGACGCCGGCCCGATCTTCTCGCGGAAGCGACCGGGCTCGCCGTGGATCCCGATCCCGATCTCGACCTCGTCCTCGGTGAGCTCGAAGCTGGGATTGCCGGACGCCGGTGTGATACACGGCGTCAGCGCCATCCCCATCGACCGGCCGTTGGCATTCACCCTTCGAGCGAGCTCCGCAACGTCCTGCAGAGACCGGCGATCCTCCGCCGCGCCACCGGCGATCTTCTCGAGCACGACCGTGATGCCGACGCCGCGGCGCCCCGCTGTGTACAGCGAGTCCTGAACGGCGACGTCGTCGTTCGTGACCACCGCCTCGACCTCGACGCCGTCGGCTCGCGTCAAGTCCGCCGCCATGTCGAAGTTCATGACGTCGCCGGTGTAGTTCTTGACGATGTGCAGGACGCCGGCGCCGCCGTCCACGGCCTGCGTAGCCGCCTGCATCTGATCGGGCGTCGGCGAGGTGAATACCTCGCCCGGACACGCCGCGTCGAGCATGCCCGGGCCCACGAACCCGCCGTGCATCGGTTCGTGGCCCGAGCCTCCGCCCGACACGAGCCCGACCTTGCCCTGAACGGGCGCGTCAGCTCGTACCACGTACGCAGGGTCGTAGCTGACGCGAAAGCGGTCGCCGTGCGCAGCCTCGACGCCCTGCAGAGCGTCGCGCAGGAGATCGTCGGGAGTGTTGATGAGCTTCTTCATCGCTGTCACCTCACAGAGGGGCGCTGCCGAAGACGGCGTCGAAGAAGATCGCGGCGATCGCGCCGCCGATGAGCGGCCCGAGGATCGGCACCCAGGAGTAGGCCCAATCCGACCCCCCCTTGCCCGGGATCGGCAGGATCGCGTGCATGATCCGCGGTCCCAGGTCACGCGCCGGGTTGATCGCGTACCCCGTCGGCCCGCCGAGGGACAGGCCGATGGCCAAGATCAGCAGGCCGATGATCAGCGGCGCCAGGGCCGGTGTTAGTCCGATGATCCACGGAGCGGTGATGGCCAGGATTCCGAACACCAGCACGAATGTGCCGATGATCTCTGTGACCAGGTTCCACGCGTAGTTGCGGATCGCCGGGCCGGTGCAGAACACCGCCAGCTTCAACCCAGGATCCTCGGTGTCGCGCCAGTGCAGGTAGTAGGTGAGGTAGACGAGGAATGCGCCGATCATGGCGCCGATCATCTCCCCGACGAAGTACTTCCACGCCATCGCCCCGTTGATCTTCCCGTGGATCCACAGACCCAGCGTGACCGCCGGGTTGAGGTGCGCGCCGGAGAAGAACCCGCAGTAGACGCCGATCATGACCGCCATGCCCCACCCGAAGGTGATGACGATCCAGCCGGAGTTCTCCGCCTTCGACTTGGCCAGCAGCACTGCTGCCACCACGCCGTCGCCGAGCAGGATCAGGATCCCCGTCCCGATGATCTCCGACGGAATGATGCCCAACTTCGGAATATGTACTGCCACTGCGGCTAGAACGCTCAACGCCGGTCTCCCTCCTGAAACGAAGTTGTGGACCGGGAGATCCTATGCACGGAGTTCGACAGTGTCAAACTCAGTTGAGATTATTGCCAGTCGTTCGACAATGCCGATCAGCGTGCGCACATCCGCCGACATCCCGCCCGTTGGCCGGCTTCGCCGGTCCGCGGTCTCGGCCTGACCCAACGCGATGCCCGGCAAGATTCAGTCCATCGAGCGCGCCGCAACGATCCTGCGGCTCCTGTCGGGCCGCAACCGGCGACTCGGGGTCGTCGAGATCGCGGGCGAGATGGGACTCCCGAAGGGGACCGTCCACGGGCTGTTGCGCACACTCCAGAGCGTCGGGTTCGTCGAGCAGGACGAGGACGGCGGGAAGTACAAGCTCGGCGCGGCCCTGCTGCACATGGGTTCCAGCTATCTCGACGGCAACGAGTTGCGCACACGCGCGCTCAACTGGTCCGATTCGTTGGCGACGCGCACGCGTGAAGCGGTGCGGATCGGCACGCTGCACGACGAACAGGTCCTGGTCGTCCATCACGTGTTCCGGCCCGACGACACCCTCCAGACGCTCGACGTGGGCACGCTGCTGCCCGCACACGCGACAGCCCTCGGCAAGGTGCTGCTCGCGCACCACCCGTACGTCGCGTCGGCGCTCGTGGCGGCCGGGCTCGAGGCTTACACAGAGGCGACGATCACAGATCCGCAACGGCTCGAGCGGGAGCTGAGTCGGGTACGGGCCCAGGGCTGGGCGGTGGAGGTCGGGGAGCTTGTGCCGGGTCAGGTCTCGTACGGCGCGCCGATCGCCGATCGCCGCGGGATGACCGTGGGCGCGATGGGGATCTTCGGTCCCCCCGAGCGGCTACTGGCGGCACGGCAGCCGCGCGGAGATCTGCTGGCATATGTTCGAGACGGCGCCCGCGCCGTCTCACGCGAGCTGGGGGCAATCCCGTGGTAGAGAGTCGGGCAGGGACAAGCGAGCAATTCGCGGCGGTACGTGACAGCCGCTACCTCCACCCCTACGATGTCGCGAGCGGAGAGCGACTGCGGTGATTCGATATGAAGGAGGAGCAGATGCCCGAAGAGCCCAAGCACCCTGCCGGTCCTGAGCAGCCCGAGGGCGGCTTCGCGGCGGGCGAGGCGGATCCGGCGAAATATCCCGAAGAGGAGCACATCGGTCGGTTCAGCGAAGGCCAGGAGGAGCTCGGCGAGGAGGATCCCGAGAAGCACCACGAGGGCCGGTTCAGCGAGGGCGAGGAGGAGCTCGGCGAAGAGGATCCCGAGAAGCACATCAGGGGACAGTTCGGCGAGGGACAGGACTCCGAGTAGCCGCGCCCGGGCACTCACCCGGCGCCGGTCAGACGCTCCCGCACCGTCCCCTCGGCGAGCGTCATTTCGCCGAGGGGCGTGATCCGCCACGATGGTTCACGCTGAACCGAGATCGGGGAGACGAGCCCGGCTCCGTCGAGCAGCTGGAGCGCTCTGCGCACCGGCGCGAGGAGATCCAGCGTGTCCATCTGCCCAGCACCGGGATAGCCCGCGAGCAGGTAGCCGCACAGCTGCTGGACCCTGACGCTGGTCCCGTGGGTGGGGCCGTCCGGTCCTAACCCGGGCAGCACGGCGACGGCCAGATCGCCGACGCCCAGCGCCCGCAGGCGGTCGATCTCCGCCCTGGCTGCGGCCTTCCGTGCGACCTTCTCGGGACTCCTGCGGAATAGCGGTGACACCTTAGATCGCTTGAAATCCGTGATTGCCGATCTCGTCCGAAGAAGTACCAGGCGCCGAGCCGTCTCCGGTCAACATCGACGCATGTCTGGGCTACGCTTTAGCAAGAGAAGCGCCGACGCTCACATCCAGCCAGCGGGCCGCTCCGTCGGCGCCGAGGTGAGAGGTCTCACCGCCGCATCCAGGAGGACGACCGTGCACCGGCACACCGTACCCCGCCAGCCCGTCGGTTCGCTCGACGGGCCGTCTCGGACCATCACCGTCGAACCGCTCCGGGTCCCCGCGACCCAACCGGCGCAGCCCGCGGTTGGTCCCGAGCGGCAGCCCGAGCCAGGGGAGCCGACGCCCCAGCGGGAGCCGGCGAGGGCGCGATGAACACGCTCGAGCATGCCGACGGCCCCGCGCCGGACCTGATCGTCCCGCTCGTGGGCTTCCGCCAGTGGCGCCTGGCGAACGGCGTGCTCACATCGATGTACGATCGCGCGGCCTGGCCACAAGACGGAGTCACCGCGAGCTGCGACCGGGGCCACAGCTCTGCGGAGGTCCCGGCCAAGGACTGCAGTTGCGGCGTATACGCCTACTACGACCCCTGCCCGCGAACGGCGTCGGCCGCGACGTGCGACCTGATCGGCGGAGCCGTCGTCCTGTGGGGCCGGATCGAGGCGCACATGTACGGTATGCGTGGCAAGCACGCGCGGATCGTTGCCCTCGAGCTGCCGCTCTCTCACGCGCGGAAGCGGCGCGCCGTGATTGAGGCGGGTGAACGCGTCGGGGTGCCGGTCGTGCCACACCGATCGCTGAAAGCCGTCGCTCTGGACTACGGAGCGGTGCTCCAGCCGTCGCTCCGCCCGAAGAAGACGCTCACCCGGGCCGCCAACGTCTGGGCCAGGAACGGGCCCGTCTGAGCGGCGTCATCGGTACGCTCGCGCGATTTCTCGCGGCATAGCCGGATTTCCGTGGTAGAACACGAACCTGGGAGAGTCGATTCCCTGCTAGTCAGGAATCTGGAGAGTGTATGAGTGGACGCTACGTCGTCTCGATTGACCAAGGCACAGCGTCGTCGCGCTGCCTGGTGTTCGATGAGCGCGCGCGAATCGTGTCGGTCGCCCAGAAGGAGCACCGCCACCACTATCCGATGCCGGGGTGGGTCGAGCACGACCCCGAGGAGATCTGGCGCAACGTCCTCACCGTCGTGACGGAGGCACTCGAGAAGACCGGCCTCGGTTCCTCGGAGCTCAGCGCGCTCGGAATCGCCAACCAGCGAGAAACGACGGTGGTGTGGGACCGCCGCACGGGCAAGCCCGTGTACAACGCGATCAACTGGGAGGACACCCGCACGGATCGCCTGTGCCGAGCGCTCGCCGCGGAGTTCGGGCAGGAGCGCTTTCGCGAGAAGACGGGGCTTCCGGTCTCCACCTACTTTTCGGGTCCGAAGGTGCGGTGGCTGTTGGACCGCATCCCGGGCCTACGCGAGCGTGCGGAGGAAGGCGAGGTCCTGTTCGGCACGATGGACTCGTGGCTGCTCTGGAAGCTGTGTGGCCGTCACGTCACCGACGTCACCAATGCCAGTCGCACGCTGCTCATGAATATCCAGACACTCGGCTGGGACGATGAGCTGCTGTCGATGATCGGAATTCCTCGCGCGATGCTGCCCGAGATCAGACCCTCCTCGGAGATCTACGGCGAGGCCGGCGTCGCGGTCGCGGGACTGCCGGTCGCCTCGGTCCTCGGCGACCAGCACGCGGCGCTGGTTGGACAAACCTGCTTCAGCCCCGGCGATGCGAAGTGCACGTACGGCACCGGCAGCTTCCTGCTGCTGAACACCGGCGAGCGCCCGATCACCTCGCACAGCGGGCTGCTCACGACGCTGGGCTACCAGCTCGGCGACAGTCCGCCGACGTATGCGCTCGAAGGACCGATCGCGGTCACCGGTGCCCTGGTGCAGTGGTTTCGCGACAACATCGGTCTGATCGGCAGCGCCGCGGAGATCGAGACGCTCGCGCTCACTGTCGAGGACAACGGCGGCTGCTACTTCGTCCCCGCGTTCTCCGGGCTGTTCGCTCCGCACTGGCGCAGCGATGCTCGCGGGGTGATCGCCGGGCTCACCGGCTACATCAACAAGGGTCATCTCGCGCGCGCGGTACTCGAGGCCACCGCCTGGCAAACCCGCGAGGTCGTGGAAGCCATGTCGGACGACTACGGAAGCAGGCTCGCCGAGCTCCGCGTCGATGGCGGGATGACCGCCAACAACCTCCTGATGCAATGCCTTGCAGACGTCCTCGACGTCGCAGTCGTACGACCGATCGTCGCCGAGACCGTTTCGCTCGGCGCCGCGTACGCCGCTGGAATCGCCGTCGGGTTCTGGCCGGACCTGGACAGCCTCAAGCGGAACTGGCACAAGGCCGGCGAATGGCTGCCGCAGATGGATTCGTCGGCGCGCGACCGGGGCTACCGGAAGTGGAAGAAGGCGGTCGCCCGAACCGT
>JADGPN010000239.1 GCA_017882465.1 Solirubrobacteraceae bacterium | reverse complement strand
AGCGGCGTCTTCACCGGCCGCGCGCAAGACGGCGACGGCGGCAGTGTCGCCGTGACGTGCGGCGTGCTCGACGTGGTGTGCTCGCGCGGCGATCGGCGCGCCTTGCGCGGACAGGCTCTCCGCGGTGCGCTCGTGGGCGCCGAGGCGCCAACCGCCCGGCGTCGCCTCGTAGACGGCGCGGCGCACGATCGGGTGCCTGAAGCGAAACCGACGCGGCACGTCGGTCGCCCGCACCAGGTCGTTGCGCAGCAGCTCGTCGAGCGCCTGGATGACCGACGCCTCAGATACGCCCGCCGCGGCCGCCGCGAGGTCAGGCTCGAACGGGTCACCAGCCACCGACGCGCCCTCGAGCACAAGCCGCGCCTGCTCAGAGAGCACTGCGAGCTCCTCCGTCAGGGCCGCGGCCACCATCGGCGGTACCCGCACACCCGCCAGCGACACGTCCTGGGCCGGGGATCCCGAGGCGGGCTGATCGGGTGAGCGCGCGAGTTGCTCGAGATAGAACGGGTTACCGCCGCTCTCCTCATACAACACCGCGCCTACCGGATCCTCGCTGGCGTGGCCGATCAGCTCGAGGGCCTCGCCGCGAGTCAGAGGTCCAAGCTCGATCCGGTCAAGGACCCCTTCGCGATGGGTGCGATCGAGCGCCGCGGTCACCGTCGCTGGCAGCTGACGGGGCCGAGCGGCGAGCACCATCAGCACGCGGGCCGCGGGCGGTCGGCGCAGCAGTGCGCCCATCAGTTCCGCCGATGCGGGGTCAGCCCAGTGGAAATCGTCGAGCACGAGCACGAGCGGCCTCGTCGCCGCGAGCAGCTCGAGCAGCTCGCGCACCGCCCGGTGCATGCGATACCGCTCGATCTGAAGCGTTGAGCGACCGCCGGTGACAAACGTCGACAGGGACGGAAAGACCTGGCCGAGCTCGGCGCGCATCTCGTCGTCGAGGCCCCGCAGCCGCCGCGGCTCAAGCCCCTGGATGTAGTCATCGAGCGCGTCCACGAACACCCAGAACGGCAGGTCGCGCTCCTGCTCGGCCCCGCGTCCGCCGAGCACAAGCGCGCCGTCAGCCTCGACGCGATCCCCGAACTCCGCCAGCAGTCGGGTCTTTCCGATCCCTGCAGGGCCGAGCAACTCGACCGCGCCGGATTGGCCGCGCTGAAGCCTGCCGAGAGCGCCGACGAGCCGATCGAGCTCCGCGACGCGGCCTACGAGATGGTCAGCAAGCTGCTCCACAAATCCCCAAGGCGAGCATATCCCGCGCGTGGTCCGCCGGGCCTCGCCCGCTGGAGGTTAAGGGTGCTGCCCCGATGTCGCCCCCGGCGACCGCGCCCAGACTGGCAAGCGTGCAACTCAAGCCCGCAAACCAGGAGGATCTCGTGCAACCGTCAGCCACCATCGCCACGCATGCCGCAGACCGGGCCAAGCTCCACAACCCCGCCGTCGCAGGATCGATTGCCGCCCTGATCGCAGTCGTGCTGATCAGCAGTACCGCCGGTAGCAACGTCCTCGATTGGCTCCTGGTCATCGACGGGTTCATCGCAGCGAGCTGGTGGGCGCTCTCCCGGCACCGCCAGCCCGACGTTCTCCAGGTGCTCTCACTTGGCGCGTTGATCCTCGCCATCGCAACGCTTGCTGGCAACGGCGTGCAATGGCAGCTGGTGCCATGGCAGGTGCTTGCAGGGTCAGTTGCCGCTGCGGCCGCGTTTCGACGCTGGCGCCCAGGTCACTCACGCCGGTGGCGCCGAGCGATCGGACGAGGCATGCTCGTGATCGGCCTCGCGCTCGGAGGCCTCGCGCTTCTCACCGCATTCGTACCAGCGCTACCCAAGCCGTCCGGACCGCACCGCGTCGGCAGCGAGATCTTCCGCTGGACCGACAGCCAGCGTCCCGAAACGCTCACCAACAACCCGTCAGACGGTCGACAGGTCGTCGCCCAAGCCTGGTACCCGACCGACACCTCGACCGGTCCGGCAGTCCCGTACTTCGAAGCTCAGCGCCACCTTCCCGGGGCGATCGGCGGACTCCCCTCATTCATGTTCGCCTCGTTCGGCCGCATCGCGACGCACGCCACCCTCGACACCCCGATCAGCCACGCGCAGCGGACCTGGCCCGTGTTGCTGCTCGAGCCCGGGCTGGCGATCCCACGCGAGCAGTACACCGCTCTGTCCGCCGACCTCGCAAGCCGCGGCTACGTCGTCATCGCCCTCAGCGCCCCGTACGAATCGGCGGTCACGGTGCTCGCCGGAGGACACGTCGTCGGTCAAACGACCCATCCCGACGTGATGGGGCCCCCGCCGCACCCCGACATCGAGCGGCTGATCAACATCCGCGCCGCAGACGCCAGCTTCGTTCTTGACCAGCTCAGCCGACTGGCCCGGCTCGACCCACGCTCGCCGCTGGCCGGCCACCTCGACCTACAACACGTCGGGATCATCGGCCACTCGATCGGCGGGGCGACAGCCGTGCAAGTCATCGCCGCCGACCCGCGATTCAAGGCAGCCGTCAATCTCGACGGCAAGCTCTTCGGCGCGCAGAGCGCAGCGCACCTCAACCGCCCGCTGCTCTGGATTCAATCCGACGGCCCCCAGACCGCGGAATACACGCACGGACGCGACCGGCTCCTGGATCGTCTGCGTGACGGCGGGGCCCTCCTGACGATCGGAGGCAGCGTCCACACCGGATTCACCGACGGCCCGTCGTACCTGACAACACTCGGACGCAACGTGATCGGACCCGCAACCGGCATCGGCTCGATCTCCCTCGCCGACATGACCTCGATGACCGCCGACACGATCTCCACCTTTGTCGGCCCGACCCTCGGGGTCAACAACGCGCGTAGGATCGCCCTTCACCCGACCATTCAGATGGACCGCGTGATCACTCCCGAGGTTTCCCGATGACTCCCAAAACGTCCTCACGAGTCGGAACGCTGGCCTGGGCACAGCGCTCAGGCGGCATCCTCAGCCGACGCGAGCGGATCGGCCTGCTCGGCGACGCGGCCCGTCTGCAAATGCGGATCCTCCCAGCACAGACACGAGCTCTGCTGGGTCGCACGAACCCGCGGGCTTTCAGCGTCGACCCGGACCGCTTGCGAGTTCCAGACACGATGATCGCTCGGGAAGCCGAAGCACTCTGCTCCGAGGTCTACACGCACGCGCTGCTCAACCACTGTCTGCGCAGCTACGCCTGGGGAACGATCCTGGCGCAGCGAGACGGACTGGAGCACGACCCCGAGCTCCTCTACGTGACCTGCCTGCTGCACGACCTCGGCGTGACCGATCGCTACCGCGACACCGTCACCGGCCAGGCCTGTTTCGCGGCCACAGCGGCGACCGTCGCCCGGGATTGGAGCCGGGAGCGCGGCTGGGGAGAGCCTCGCTGCACGGCTCTCGCTGACGCGATCTGTCAGCACCTCAACCCACAGGTTCGGCCCGAACACGGGATCGAAGCTCACCTCATGCAGGCGGGGGCAGGCTTCGATGTCGTCGGCATCCGCCACTGGGAGGTGGCCACGCCGACGGTCCAGACCGTGCTCGCTCGCCATCCCCGCCTCGGATTCAAGAAATCGTTCGCCAGCGCCATGTGCGCCCAGGCCGATCAGCACCCGGGCACGAGAACTCACTTCCTCTTTCGCTACATGCAGTTCGGAGCCCGGATCAACCGCGCTCCTTACGACGACTGACGCAGAGGTTCTCAATCAGGGTGCTGCCCTGATGTCGAACGCCCCGAGTCCGGCCAAGCTGACAGACGAGTTCTCTGCCAAAGCGTCCGACTCACGAACGGAGTCCCACATGTCCCATCCACACCACCGCAAGTCCCTCCGCCAGCACCTCGCCGACCTGCACGGCCACGGCAAGAACCACAGCCACGGCCATCACGACAGCCATCACGACAACGCGTCCGACGGCCACAGCGATCGCCCCGACCATCGGAACAGCCACCACACCGATGCCGCCCCGGGCGCGACGCCAGCGCATCGCGCGCATATACGTCCGGGCGCTGCGAGCCTCCTGCTCCTCGTCTGCGTCGCTCAGCTGATGGTCATCCTCGACATCACGGCCGTGAACGTGGCACTGCCCCAGCTTGCCAGCGGCCTGCACATCAACAGCTCAGACATCGGCTGGACCGTCACGAGCTACTCGCTGATCTTCGGCAGCCTGCTCCTACTCGGCGGTCGAGCCGCCGACCTCATCGGCCGCAGGCGCATGTTCCTGACCGGCCTCGGCGTCTTCACCGCCGCCTCGGTCGCCTCAGCCCTGGCCGCCAGCTCGAGCGCCTTGTTCGCCGCCCGCGCGGGCCAGGGCCTCGGCGCGGCGATGCTCTCGCCAGCCGCCCTCTCGATCATCATGGCCACGTTCACCGAAGGCCATGAGCGCGCTCGCGCACTCGGAGCGTGGGGCGCAGTCGGTGGCGCAGGCGCCGCAGTCGGCGTTCTCCTCGGCGGTACGCTCACCTCGCTGATCGGCTGGCAAGCGATCTTCCTGATCAACGTCCCAGTCGGCCTCGCCCTCGCCGTCACGACGACGAACATCGTTCCGGCCGACACCGCCCGGCCCCAATGGCAAGGACTCGACCTTCGCGGCGCAGTCCTGGCCACAGGAAGCCTCGCAGCGATCGTCTTCGCCCTCTCACAGGCGACCAGCGCCGGCTGGACCTCGCTGCAGACCCTCGGGATCGGCGGCGCCGGCATCCTCGGTCTGGTCACCTTCGCCCTCATCGAGATGCACACGGCTCGGCCGCTACTCCAGATCCAGCGCCTCGCCGATCGCGGCGTCGGCGGCGGCTTCGTGATGATGCTGGCCGGCTCTGCCGTGCTCTTCGGAACCTTCCTGCTCGCGTCGCTGTACATGCAGAACGTCCTCGGCGCCGGCGCGATGGAAACCGGCCTGGCCTTCCTCCCGCTCGCGATCGCGATCGCCGCCGGCGTCCACGCCGGAAGTCATGCCGTCACCCACGCCGGCGTTCGCATCCCGATGGCGTTCGGCTTCGCCGTCACAGCCGCCGGGATGCTTCTGCTCTCAGGCGTCGGCGTCGGCGGCAGCTATCTCGCCGATGTCCTCCCCGGAATGATCGTCGCCGGCCTCGGGCTCGGCCTGATCCTCGTCAGCGTCTCGGTGTCCGTCATGACCGGCGCGCCCGAGCACCACACAGGCATGCTGTCCGGCCTCAACACAACCGGGCACGAGATCGGCGGCACGATCGGCATCGCCATCCTCGTCACCGTTGCGATGGGCGTCGGGGGCGACGCGACAAGCTCAGCCACGAAACTGGCCTCGGGCATCAGCGATGCCTTCCTCGCCGCAGGCGCCATCGCCGGGGCGGCAAGCCTCATCGCCCTGCGGATCCTGCCCGCCGCAGCGAGCTTCCTGCCCAAGCTGCGGCTCGCCCCACGCGTCGCGATCCACTAAGGAGTGCCATGACCGACCAACGCATCCATCCAACGACTGCCTCTCGCGGACCCTCGTGCCATCGGCGGAGTCGTGCTGCCCCGCGCCCGATGGAGCGAGTGCACGATGAGCTGCTAGCGAATAGGGTGAGCCTGCGCCGGAAGGAGCACTTGGCTCCGGAGCCACGATGAAGGCGATCGTCCAAGCGCGGTACGGCTCACCCGATGTCCTGCAGCTCAAGGACCTCGACAAACCGGTCGTCAAAGACGACCAGGTACTGGTACGCGTTCGCGCGGCAGCCGTCAATATCGGCGACTGGCATCTCCTGAGGGGCATGCCATACGTCATGCGCTTGGTGGCCGGACTGCGGAGGCCGAAGCGCGAGATCCCAGGACTCGACATCGCCGGACAGGTCGAGGCGGTCGGCGGAAACGTCCAGCAGTTTCGGCCGGGCGATGAGGTGTTCGGCTGGTGCAAGGGCGCGTTCGCGGAATATGTGTGTGCTCCCGCAAGGAATCTCCTTCCCACGGCATCCAACCTAACGCTCGAGCAATCGGCGGCAGTTGGAGACTCAGCGTTCACCGCGCTTGCTGCCGTTCGCGACCAAGGAAAGGTGCAGCCGGCGCAGAGGGTGTTGATCAACGGGGCGTCCGGCGCCGTTGGGACCTTCGCCGTTCAGATCGCCAAGGCGTTCGGTGCGCACGTAACCGGTATCTGCGGCACAGCGAACCTCGACATGGTCCGATCAATTGGCGCCGACGAGGTCATCGACTACACAAGGGAGGACTTCGTCCAAACCGGCCAGCGGTACGACGTGATGCTCGATCTCGTCGGGAACCGTCCATTGTCGGACTGCAGGCGAGCGCTAACCCCGCGCGGAACCTACGTCCTGGTCGGCGTGAAGGACATGGGCCGTTGGTTTGGACTCGGCCGTCAGAC
>JADGPN010000051.1 GCA_017882465.1 Solirubrobacteraceae bacterium | reverse complement strand
GGGCAGCTGCAGTATGACCCCAGCACCCCGCGTCGCGCGCAGCGTCGTTCTCAACCGAACACCCAGCCGCGCCGGCGTCGGCGGGTTCTTACAGTCCTGGGCCGCTCGGCCAAGGGCACGCTCGCCGAGCCGGGCGTGAACGTTTCGCAGAAGCGCGGGCTGAACCGTTCGATCCTCGCCCAAGGCTGCCCCGAGCTTCACCGCCAGCTCGCCTACAAGACGGGCTGGTACGGCTCTGAGCTGGCCGTCGTGCCAGCCTCGTACACGAGCCAGACGTGCTCGGCCTGCGGCGCAGTGCGCGCAGAATCGCGCGCACGCCAAGCGCGACTGCGCTGCACGGCCTGCGGCCATGCTGAGCACGCGGATGTGAACCCCGCGCGGGTGATCCTCGCCCGCGCGGTCAACGCTGACAAGGACGGCGGCCGGATCTGGCCGTTGCAGCGCGGGGAGCCCTCCAGGCGCAGGCCGGGGCCGAGAACCGCGAACCACCCAGCGGAGAGAGCGGCATGATCCCCCGTCCCGGCGCCGGGAATCCGCACGCTTCAGCGCGCGGAGGAGATCAAGGGGCGTCGATCTCCACGCCGAGACCGCGCAGCCGGATCTTTCCCTGCTCGGGGTAATAGACGCTGTCGCCCGCGACCCGCGTCCCGTACGCGAGATAGGTGATCCCGTCGGCGCCCGCGCGGATCGAGTGAGGCACGGCGGTGGACGGCGCCCGCGCGACGACGTCCCCGGCGCGCAGCGGGTGCTCGTCGCCGCCCAGCTTCAGGGTCCCGCCTCCCTCGAGCACGACGAACAGCTCCTCCTCGAGTGCGTGGCAGTGCGGCGGGGCTCCGGCCGCGCCGGCCGGGAGGGTGACGTGGTTCAGCCCCGCCTTGACCGAGCCCGCCGCGACTCCGGTCGCGCGGAGCACCGCCCCGGGGAACGGTGTGGGATCGACCTCGGCGAGGGCGACCACGTTGGCGGGACGCGGCCCCGGCTCCGGGCGCTCCAGGGGTCCCGCCGCTGCCTCGGCCGTGAACGGGTGGGGCGAATCGAGCGGCACCCAGCGCGGCCCGGCCCACATCACCCCGGCGCGGGGCAGCCAGGTCAGGCTCGTCTCCGAGCCGCTGGCGAAGGCCAGCAGCGACAGGCCCTCCGTGCCGGCCAGGAACGTGTGCGCCGCCCTGTCAGGCCGGTGAACGACGGTGTCTCCGGCCCCGACAGCGCACGCGGATTCGTCCTGCCAGCTCAGACCCGCCCCGTCGAGCACGAAGAAGATCTCCTCCTCGTCACCGTGGCTGTGGACCGGCATCTGGCGAGCGCCGGGTCGCACGCGGTACCGGCTGCAGCCGATCCCGGAGGCGCCGGCGGACTGGCCCAGGCGCTTGCGGGCGAACGCGATGTCACCGGCCTCGGCCTCGTGCTCGGGGACCGTGTCCCAGTTGACGGGCGCCCCTGCGGGAGCGCCGGGCGCCCCGCCCGGCACGTTCAGCCGGCCCGCCGGCCGACGGCCCCGACCGCGCCTCGGAGTCCGACACAGCCGACGCACCCGACGCACCCGATACAGCCGACGCAGCCGACACAGCCGACGCAGGCAAAGCAGCCCGCATTGCCGAGCCCGGCGACGATCGCCGCGCTGGAGAGCACGCCCGCGGACCCGAGCACTCCGGCGGAGAAGATCACGGCGGCGGAGTGAGTCACGCCGGCGCTGCCGACCACACCCGCCGAGGAATTCGTGCCCGCCGAGCCGATCACTCCGCTGCTACGGAGGGTCCCGGCGCTCCCGATCACGCCCGCGCTGCGGACGGTGCCGGCGCTGCCGTGGACGCCGGCGCTCTGGGCGGTTGCCGGATTGAAGTGCTCCCCCGGCTCAGGCGCCGGAGAGCCTCCGGCCGGTCGCGGCTCGAGCGTCACGCGGCCGCTTCGGCGTCGTCCTCACCGGGGACGGGCGAGGACTGGGCCAGCGCCTCCTGCACCGATTCGTCGACCTCGGCTCGCGCCTCCCGGTCAAGCGGCGCCGAGTCGTCGTCGCTCTCCCCCGCCTCATCGTAGGCCTCGTCCGCCACGTCCTGCGAGGGGCCGTCGGCGTAGGCGTCGTCGCTGCCGTCATCGTCGTCGAGGAGATCGTCGTCGAGCTGATCGTCGTCCTCGGCCACGTCGACCGCCGTGGGCCCCGCGGGCCGGCCCGCGTTCGCGGCCGCCTGGTCGCCGCCGCCCCCGGTCCGGCGCCGGCGCCGGCTCTTGCCGCGCCGGCCCTTGGGGAAGTTGCGCAGCAGCTCGCGCGCCAGCGCGGCCGGTTTGCGGGCCATACGGGTACGGGCACCCCGCAGAGCCTCCTCCGCCTCGGGCGTGTGCGCCAGCGCGGCGGCCAGCAGCGCGGCCGAGAGCCGGCGGTCCTCCTTGCGTGAGGCATGCACGAGGCGGCGCGCGTTGCGGGCGTGAGCCGCGCCGCTGGAGTTGACCAGCAGGCCCAGCAGTCGCTTCGTCTCGGGCCAGCGCTGAACCGCGTATTCCTCGTGCACCTCGCGTGTGTACTCGGCCATCCGCCAGATCCAGGCGTTGGCCTGATCACGGCGGCCGATCCGGCGCTCCGCGAGCGCCTGGAGCATGATCTTGACTCCCTCGCGGCGCTCGTCGCGCGGCCAGCCGGCCATGATCTCGATCGCGGTGTCGAACGCGTCCGCGTCGCGGCCGGCGGCGATCTCCTGGAGCGCGCGCAGACGCAGCTGCGAGTTGCGATTGCGCTGCAGCGCGGTCACCAGGAAGCGGCGCTTGAGCTCTCCTCCGCGGTCGAAGTGGAGCATCGCCTTGGCCCGGCGCCAGCCGTTCGGGGCGACCCGTGCGCCGGCCAGCGCCGCCCAGACGTGCTGCTCTCCGTAGTCCAGATGATCGACGGCGATCCGCCACAGCTCGCGCTCGAAGACCTCGGCGCGCCGCTCGGGATCGGGGGTCACCGGCAGCACCCGGCGCTCGACGCGCACCCGCCGGCCGCGGCCGCGGCGGACCGGCCCGACGACGATCGCGCCGCCGCGGTAGACGTCGCGGTCCAGCAGCGAGTGCAGCGTCACCACGGGATCGTCGTGCTTGGTCGCCGGATGCACGAAGTCGACGACGATGCCCGCCTCCTTGCCCGGGTGCCGTCGCGTTACGCGGCCGACGCGCTGCTGATAGATGCGCTTGGAGGCCGTGGGCGCGAGATGCATGCAGATCGTGGCCCGCGGTGAGTTCCAGCCCTCGGCGAGCAGCTGGGCGTTGACCAGCACGTCGACCTTGCCCGACTCGTAGTCGGCGAGAATCTTGGCCAGCTGGCGCTTGGGCGTCTCGCCAGAGACGGCCTGCGCCTTCATTCCCAGGTCACGGAACGATTGCGCGACGTTGTAGGCGTGACGCACCCCCGCGGAGTAGACGACCCCGGGCACGCCGTTGAAGCGGGTCTTGTACAGGTCGGCGATCGCGATGTTGAACGGCTGCTGGTCCAGCAGCTCGGCCAGCATCTCCTGGTCGAACTCCGTGTCCACCTCACCGCGGCGCAGCGGCACCTTGGCGATCGTCCGCACCCCCGGGCCCGGCGGGATCCGGATGCAGCGCAGGGGGGAGATGACGCCGCGCCGGGCCGCTTGGGCGAGGTCGAAGCGCGAGGTCTGGGTGGGGAAGAGATCGGTGACGTGGCGGGCGATCAGCGCGCCGGTGGCCGTCATGCCGACGAAGATCGGGCCCGACCAGCTGCGGATCGCGGCTGACGTCTTCTCACCCAGCGCGGTGTGAGCCTCGTCGCAGATCACGATCGTGTATGCGTCGGAGATCCGGCCGGCGTTGCGCACGAACCACTGGTAGGTCTCGACGGTCACCGGGCCGTTGGACGAATCCTTGCCGTCGAGCAGCGGGCCGCTGATCCGATCCCGATAGCCGCGGTCGCGCAGCTCGCCGTGGAACTGATCGACCAGGTTGCGCCGGTGGGTGAGGATCAGCACGCCGCCGGTGCGCGAGGCCTCGACGAAGCCGAGGGCCGCGACCGTCTTGCCGGCGCCGGTCGCGTGCTCGAACCAGAACCGGCGCGCGGCGTTGGGGTCCTCGGGCTGCTCGGCGAGCTGGACGTCGTCGTCGACATCTCGCTCGTCCTCCCAGTCCTGGGGCTCCTCGTCCGGCTCGCCCTCCTCGAGGTCCTCCTCCTCCTCGCCCGGGATGGCCGAGGAGGCCAGCAGCTCAGGCTCGATCGCCACGGCGCCGTTCGCCCTGCCGTTGCCGTTGGCATTGGCGCTGTCGCTGGCGCGCTGGGCTTCGGCCAGGAGCGCGGTCAGCGTGCCCGAGAGGGCATCGACCTGGTGCGCGGATAGCACCGTGCCGTCGACGAGATGCGGCTCGTCCTCGGACAGCAGACGCTCGAGGCCGAGCAGCAGCGCGAACTGGCGCCGCCATTCGATCGACGGCTGCGTGGCGCCCGCGTCGAGCTCGGCCAGAGCGGCGTCCAGCGCCCGGCGCCGAGCGGAGCCGGGGGCCAGCGCGTCTTCAATTGTTTCGCCCTCGTGGATGAAGCGCTCACGAGTGAGCTTCTCCGCACGCGCAATCGCGGCAGGGCTCGGAAGGGGGGTGGAAGCACCCATCGGAGATTGGAAGGTTGCGTCTGGAATGAACGAGCCGCGGCGGCAAGTCGTAGCGACTCAAGGTGACTCGGACGAATCTGCCGAGTACGACAAGAAAGCCTCAGAAGCGAGTCCCCCTCGCCTGCCCGGCTTGGAGGATAGCTGGTATTTAACCAGATCGAAGTTGCGGGTCCGACCACCGCCCTGATGGAACCCGACGAGTGTCCTGTGCCAAGCTTGGCCCATGGGCCGGCGCGGATCGCTGACAGCTTGCTTGACGATGCTCGGTGTGGTGATCGCGGGCTGTGGCACTCAGGCCAAGAACGGGGCCCTGCCGCCCTCGCAGATCACCGTCGACTTCAAGGGCTCGCCCGCCCCGCTCGCCGCCCTTCACGCCCAGGCCAACCAGCTGCTCGGTGGCGGGCCGAAGGCGTTCGCCGCCCGCCTGGCGACCCTGAAGGGGTACCCGGTGGTGGTCAACAAATGGGGCTCGTGGTGCGGCCCGTGCCAGTCGGAGTTCCCGTCCTTCCAGCGCGTGGCCGTCGCCTATGGCCGCCAGGTGGCGTTCGTCGGTCTCGACGGCAAGGACCACGACTCGGCCGCCACGGCGTTCCTGCGCCGGTTCCCGGTCACCTATCCCAGCTACAGCGACCCGAGCGAGAGCATCGCCGGCACGATTCAGGCGCTGACGTACTACCCCCAGACCGTGTTCATCGACCGCAACGGCAAGGTCGTGTACGACCACGCCGGGCCCTATCTGAGCGTCAAAGCGCTGACGGCTGACATCACGCGATACGCCCTGCAATGACCGGCACGATCCTGTACGAGGTGCGCCGGGCCCGTGGCCAGCGCGAGATGCACGACCTGCTCGAGCTGCGCCACGACGTCTTCTGCAACGAGCAGGGGGTCCCGGCGCACGAGGAGCTCGACGGCCGCGACCACGAGGCGCTGCATCTGGTGGCGGTCATCGACGGCGTGGTGGTGGCAACCTGCCGCGTGCTGATGGTGGGCTCGACCGCGCAGTTCAGCCGGCTCGCGGTCAGGGCCTCGGTCCGCCGTCGCGGGATCGCCACGGCGCTGCTCGAGGCGGCAGAGGGCGAGACCCGGGCCGCCGGCGGGCGCCGGCTCGTGCTCCATGCCCAGACCTATGCCCGTGAGCTCTACGAGCTGGCCGGCTATCGCGCCCGCGGCCGCGTGTTCGTGGAGGCGCGGATCGAGCACGTGGCGATGGATAAGACGCTTGCCTGAGGTCCGCATCGACCCGCTGAGCGGCCAGCGGTCGATCATCGCCGGGGAGCGTGCCGGTCGCCCCGGCGGCGGGCTGCGCGCCGAGCCGGCGGGCCCGATCGATCCCGATAGCGATCCCTTCGCCGAGGGCCACGAGGATTGCACGCCACCCGAGCTGTACGCCGTGCGCCCCGGCGGCGGGGCCGCGAATACGCCGGGCTGGACGGTGCGGGTGGTCCCGAACCTGTATCCGGCGTTCGATCCGGACTCGCCGGCACCGCCGCGTCACGCCAACCAGGATCTGTTCTGGGCCGGCCCGGCGCGCGGCGGGCACGAGGTGATCGTCAACTCCCCGAGTCCCGTCGTCTCGCTCGGTGAGCTCACTGCCGAGCGGGTGGCCGCGGCGATGGACGTGTGGCGCGAGCGGATGCGCGTCCACGCCGATGCCGCGTGCCTGCATCTGATCGTCAACGAACGCCGCGAGGCAGGCTCGTCGCTGCCGCATACCCACGCGCAGCTGTACGCGCTCGATTTCGTGCCCGCCGCCATCGCCCGCGAGCGCGAGCGCTTCGGCGCCTACGCCACCCGCACCCTGGGCGGCAACCTGCTGGCCGACCTGGTCCAGGAGGAGGTGCGCCGGCGCGAGCGCATCGTTGCGATCGACGACGAAGCCGTATTGATGTCGCCGTTCGGAGCGCGCTCCCCGTTTCAGCTGCTGATCGCCCCCCGGACCCCGCGCCCGCGTTTCGAGGACGACGGTCCCACCGGCGCCGGGCTCCTACACGACGCGCTGGGGCGTCTCGGCCGCCGGCTGGGTGCGATCCCCCCGCTCAACCTGTGGGTCAGGACCGCGCCGCAGGGCTCGGACCACTTCTGCTGGCGGATCGACATCCTCCCCCGTCTCACGGCGCTCGCCGGCCTCGAGCTCGGCGCCTCGGTCAACCTCAACATCGTCACCCCCGAGCGGGCGGCGGCGGAGTTGCGGGACGCCTGAGTCCGTAGCCGGATGCGCGCGCTCGTTCAGCGGGTCAGCCGCGCCGGCGTGTCGGTCGGAGGCGAGCTCGTGTCCGAGATCGGCGAAGGACTGCTCGTCCTGCTCGGGGTCGGCGTGGGCGACTCCGACCGCGACGCCGACTGGCTGGCTGACAAGGTGCGGGCGCTACGGGTCTTCCCCGATGCCGACAGTCGCATGAACGTGGCCCTGGAGGACCGCGAGGTGCTGTGTGTGAGCCAGTTCACGCTCTACGGCGATGCCCGCCGCGGCAACCGCCCCAGCTACGTGACGGCGGCGCCGCCGGAGACGGCCGAGCCGCTGTACGAGCGATTCTGCCAGCGGCTGGCCGCCCGCCGCGGAGTGTTCGGAGCGCACATGCAGATCGAGCTCGTGGCTGATGGGCCCGTGACTCTGCTGCTCGAGAGCCGATAATCGCCGCGCACGCACACCTACCTGTTCTCGCACATGGTGCGCCGTGAGCGCGGGACTAGGCCTCGTCGTCGAGCACGGACTGCAGCTGCGGCGGTGGCGTGATCGCCGAAGCCGCCCGGTGGACGGACCCGGCGCCGTCGTCCGCGACCGCGCCCTTGGCCCTCCGCCGGAGGGCGCCTCGCCACTTCGCCGGCGCGCTCAGGGCCTCGTCGTAGACGTCCCAGGTCGCCCGTGCGGCCTGCTCCCAGGTCCAGTCCAGTGGCGGCGGCGCCGGCCGGTGCGCGTTCTCCGCCGCGGCCACGAGCCCGTCGAGATCATCGACCGCCACCAGCGTCGCGCGGCCGTCGAGGACCTCGCGCAGGACGGGAATATCGCAGGCCACGACCGGGGTCCCGCACGAAAGCGCCTCGACCGGAGGCAGCCCGAAGCCCTCATCGTCGCTGGGGAAGACGAGCGCGTGGGCGCCGGTGTAGATCGCTGCCAGCTCGTCATCGGTCACCACTCCGGTCAGCGTCACGTCCTTGAGCTCGCGGGACCAGCGACCGGTGGCGCCGACGAGGACCAGCGGCATCTTGCGGCTGGCGCGGGACAGCGCTCCGACCCGTTTGCGGGGGTCAGGCGTGCGCATTCCTCCCACCCAGAGCAGATACTCCGGCGGGAGGTCGTACTGCTCGCGGACCTCCTGAACCTCGTCGTCGCTGCGGGCGCACAGCGCCGGCGCGGCCGCCTCCGGAATGACCACGATCCGCTCCGGAGGGATCTCGAGCAGCGTGAGAGCGTCCTCGGCGACTACGCGGCTCGGCACGATCACGCGGACCGCACGCTGCACCGCGAGGTAGCGGAGCTTGAAGCTGATGCCCGAGCGCAGATACTCCCCGCGGCGCTTCAGCGGCACGAGATCGTGGAGCGTGACCACCATCGGCACCGGAGAGCGAAGCAGGGCCCCGTCGATCCACGGCGAGTGGAAGACATCGCAGCGGCGAGGGTCGCTCGACTCGATCAGCTCGCCCGCGTCCAGCTCGCGCAGCGCTTCCAGCAGGCAGCGCGCGTAGCGCCCGATTCCGCGCGCATCCTTGGCCGGGCGGCTGTCGAAGGCGACCTTCACGGCGCGATCAGGCTCTCGACGTGATCGACGTGGTCATCGACGAAGAAGCGTCCGGCGCGCTCTCGTGCCGCTCCGCCTGGATCGTCGAGCGGGCAACCGCCAGCAACCGGCGGTTCATCGCGGCGATCCGGGGTCGGGCTGATACGGCTCGATCGGGCAAGACTTGCGCCAAGCATCGCTGTCTTGGGGGTTGGGGAGCTGATCAACCCTCGTCTCACTCTAGACGCGCCGCGTCTTCGACGTCGCGCGGATTGTCCCGGAGCGGACGTCAGCGGCGTGCGCGGCGCCGACGTCGCCCGGCAGACAGCGTCCTCACAGGCCCCAGCAGCAGCGGATCCGCCGGGGCGGATACGGTCACGCGGATGAAGGACTACTACGAGGAGCTCTGGGAGCGGCTGCCGGCAGATCTGGCGGTACCGGACCTGGCGTTGCGGCGATCGTTCCTGCTCGAGCAGGTCCGCCCCGGTGACCGGGCCCTCGATCTCGGCTGCGGCGCCGGAGCGTTCACGGCCCTGCTCGCCGGGGCAGGTGCCACGGCGATCGGCGTCGAGGTCGCGGAGGCGGCTGTGCGCCGCGCCCGGGACGAGCATCCGGGAATCGACTTCCGTCTGGCCGAGCTCAACGGCGAGCTCCCGCTCGAGGACTCCTCGTTCGAGATCGTCTGGGCCAGCGAGGTGATCGAGCACGTTGCGGACACCGCGCGCTGGCTATCGGAGGTCAGGCGCGTGCTGGTGCCCGGTGGACGACTGCTGGTGACGACGCCGGATCACCCTCGGCTGGCGCTGGCGCTGCGCGGTATCGAGCGCTACAGCGATCCGCTCGGAGATCACCTCCACCTCTATACGCGGCGTTCGCTGGGCCGGCTGTTGGATGAGTTCGGATTCGGCGAGATCACGGTTCGCGCCGGCGGCGGGATTCCGGGCTGGAGAACGACGTTGCTCGCCCGGGGCGCCCGCTGACCGGGAGCTCGGCGAGCGCGGACTGGTGCGCGCCGCGGTCTTCAGCTGGGCCGTTTCAGCACGCCTTCACGTTGACGCCTACCCTGTGGCCTCTGCGGAGATCGGTGGAAGTGAGCTCATGAAAATCGCCATCCTCGGGACACGCGGCATCCCCGCGTCCTACAGCGGGTTCGAGACTGCGGTGGAGCAGCTCGCCTCGCGACTCTCCGCCCGCGGGCACGAGGTCATCGTCTACTGCCGTCCGCACGTGGTGGACCGCAACCTGAAGCAGTACAAGGGCGCTCGCCTGGTCCATCTGCGCACGGTGCAGAACAAGTACCTGGACACCTTCGTCCACACCTTCTTGTCGGCCATCCACGTGGCTCGGGTCACCAAGCCCGACGTCGCCCTGTTCTTCAGCGCCGGAAACTCACCCCTGTGCCTGATCACCCACGGCGCCTCGATCCCGAGTGTGATCAACGTCGACGGCCTCGACTCCGACCGCCGCAAATGGCCGGCGTTGGCCAAGGCGTATCTGCGCTTCGCGGAGCGCATGGCGCCGCGCTGGTCCGATGCGGCGATCACCGACAGTCACGCGGTGGCCGACATCTTCGAGCGCCGGTACGGCGAGCGCATCGGCGTGGTGCCCTACGGCGTCGAGGATCCGGGCTACGACGGCACCGAGACGCTCGAGCGGCTCGGCTTGGAACCGCGCAACTACGTGCTGTTCGTCGGGCGTCTGGAGCCCGAGAACAACCCGCATCTGCTGGTGGAGGCGTTCTCCCGGCTCGCCAGTCGCAAGATCCGCGGGATGAAGCTGGCGATCGTCGGTGGGGCGCCGTATGCGGACGACTACGTCCGCCAGGTGATGCGCTCCGCGGACCCGCGCGTCGTCTTCCCCGGATACGTCTTCGGCCGCGGGTATTGGGAGCTCCAGCGCCACGCGTACATATTCTGCGCGCCGACTGAGGTCGGCGGCACGCATCCGGTGATCCTGGAGGCGATGGCCGCGGGCAACTGCGTGCTGGTCAACGACCACAGGCCCAACGCCGAGACGGTCGGCGACGCCGGCATCTACTTCTCGGGTCGCCGGGGAGTCGATGACCTCGTCGTCCAGCTCGAGCGGCTGCTGGGCGACCCGGCTCTGGTCGACGAATATCGCTCCCGTGCGCTGGAGCGAGCGCGGCGGTACTCGTGGGAGTCGGTCACCGACCAGTACGAAGCGCTTCTGACCGCGGTCTGCGAGGCGCGAGGGCCGGGCTCGTTGCCGCCCTTCCTGCTCGATCGCGAGCCGGTGCACGCGTAGGCGCCATGGCGGTCGCCACTCGTTCGCGCACTCGGCTCCCCGTGCCCGGCCGCGGCGGGCAAGCCCCGGCGGTCCCGGCGCGCGGCGCGCTGGCCGCGATCGTGCTGCTGGGGGTCGTGATCCGCTTCCCGACGCTGGGGCAGCAGAGCTTCTGGTTCGACGAGGCGGTCACGCACGGGATCGTCGCCCACGGCCTCGGGCACGTGATCTCGAGCATCCCGCGGACGGAATCGACCCCGCCGCTGTACTACGTGCTGGTCTGGTTGTGGTCGCGGGTGTTCGGGCTCAGCGAGGCGGGGCTGCGCTCCTTCTCCGCCCTCTGTGGGACGCTCCTGATTCCGGTGATGTGGTCTCTCGGCCGGCGGCTGGTGTCCGAGCGCGTGGGGCTCGTGGCTGCCCTGCTGACCGCGATCAACCCGTTCCTGGTCTGGTACTCGCAGGAGGCCCGGTCCTACGCACTGCTCACGCTGCTGTGCGCGGCGACGCTGCTCGCGCTCGTGCACGTGCTCGAATCGCCCACGCGCCGGCGCCTGCTCGCCTGGAGCCTGCTGTGCGCGCTGGCGCTGTGCGCGCATTACTTCGCCGCCATCGTGATCGTGCCCGAGGCGGTGTGGCTGCTGGTCGCGCTCCGGCGCCAGGGCCGGCTGGACGGCACATCCCTGCTCCTGAGCCTGGGCCCGATCGCGCTCATGGCGGCCGCCCTGGCCCCGCTGGCGATCCATCAGAACGACGGCCGAGCCAACTACATCGCGCTCTACTCCGGATCGCTGCCGTATCGCCTGGCGCAGTTCATCAAGCAGGACATCGTCGGATCCGCCCAGCCGATCAAGATCGTGCTGAGCCTGATCGGCTGCCTGCTGGTGGCCCTGGCCGGCTGGCTGCTGCTGTGGCGCACCAGCCGGCGCGAGCGCTCCGCTGTCGCGATGCCGTTGGCCGTGGCGCTGGCCGGTGTCGTGCTGACGGTGCTCACAGCCGTGCTCGTGACCGATTACGTCAACACGCGAAACCTGCTTCCGACCTGGCCGGCGCTCGCCGTGGTGGTGGGAACCGGGTTCGGGGCGGCCCGCGCCGGCCGGCTCGGTCTCGTGGGGCTCGCCGCGCTCTCGGCGCTGAGCGTCGGCTGCATCACCAGCGTGATCGTCGTCCCCGGATACCACCGCGACGACTGGAGGGGGGCGGCGCGGGCGCTCGGTCCCGCCACGGCGCCCCGGGCGATCGTCTCAGACGTCGTCGCCAACGACTCGCTTGCGCCCTACGCGCGGGGCGTCAGCCTGTATCCGCCGGCGGGCATGCCGATCCGAGAGGCCGACGTGATCTGGCTTGACCGGCACGCCCTTGATTCCCCCTTGCCGCCGGTCTCGACGCTCCCGGCACTTCCCGGGTTCACGATCTCGCAGCGGATCAAGACCGACTCCTACATCGTGATCAGGTACCGGTCTCCGGCGCCGCGGTTTGAGCCCCCGCCGGCACTGATGCAGCTGTACCCGAACCGCTTCTCGGTCATGGCGCTGGTCCAGCGGCCGTAGGGGTGGGAGCCCAAACCTGATTTCGTGAGGGTGGGCGGACGACGGCCTGTTCTGCGGTCTCTGGGGTCATCGTTCCTCCCGTTCGGGGTTTGGGGTGGGTTCGGTCTCGGCGGGGCGGAAGAGGCCCTCGAGGGCGTCGAGGCGCTCCTCCCAGTGGCGCTCGTAGAAGTGCAGCCAGGCCGAGGCTGACGCGAGCGGCGCGGGATCGAGCCGGCACACGTGGACTACCCCACCCGCACGCCACACCCCGGCTGACCAGCACGCCGGCGGTGGGCGAGGACCAGGCGATCCGGATCGGGCCGCTCCCGGCGAGCACTGCGGCGAGTAGGAGTTGCGATCGGCGAAGTCCGTTCATCTGGCGTGCCGGCGGGCGCGAGCGCCGACGCTCGGTGCCGGCACCGGCGCCGGCACCGGGGCACTGGCCTGAGCGGCTGCACTCAGCGCCTCCGGCGAGTACGGATCCAGATACAGCGCGGCCTGCAGCACGGCAATTGCCTCTCGCCGCCGACCGAGCTGGAGATCGTACTCGCCGAGTTGCAGCCAAGTCGCAGGATTCGCCGGCTGCAGGCGCACCGCGCGCGCCAACTCCGCCTGCGCCGTCCCGGGATCCCCGATCGCCCCGTAGATCGCCGACAGGTCCCACAGCGGCTCGACGTCGACTGGGTTGCGTGCGGCCGCGGAGCGGGCATCGGCCAGCGCGGCTCGGGTGTCGCCGCGACTCAGTGCGCTGATTGCGCCATCCGCGGCGTTGGCGGATCGCAGCGGCTGCCAGATCGTCCAAGCGCACACGAGCGCCACGGCCGCGAGCAGCGCCGCCGCCGCGCCGCGACCCGAGATCAGGTCCGGTCGCGGCGAAGCAAGGCCGGTGGGACGCGCTAGCGGCCCACGACCGGCGAGCCAGCCAGCGCAGACCAGGGCGGGAAGCGCGACACCGGGCACGAACCAGGTCCAGTCGATCATCGAGTGCAGACCGAAGGTGAGCACCACGACGAGCAGCGTCAGCAGGCCGATTCGCTCGGCGACCAATGCCTCATCGCCGCCGACGATGGCGCGCGCAGCGCTCGCCGAGCCCACGCCGACGCCGTCCACGCCGCCCGCGTCCCTCACTCCCTCGGAGTCGCCCGCCCCGTCCGAGGCCCGGTTGCGCGCCCGGGCGGCTTGGCGGCGGACCCAGCGCAACCAGCTCCCCAGCCGGTTGCGGGCGCCGATCGCGCGGCCGGCGGCAATCGCCCAGGCCGCCAGCAGGGCAGCGCTCAGGGCGAGCCCGACCAGGCCGAAGTCCGCGAACGTCTCGAATACGTAGCTGTGCGCGTGCTCGGCGATTCGCTTGTCGACGCTGTACCTGAGGCGCGCGGTGCCGTAGCCGGCAGCGCCGCTGCCCTTGAGCAGCGCGTGCTCGCCCACTTTCAGGCTCTCGCTCCAGTAACGGCCGCGGCTGTTGGAGACCTGAACCAGGCGGCTCGCGTTGTCGTTGACGCCGCCCTTGGTGCTGGTCAGCGAGCTCCAGATGTGCGACACCTCGCCCGTCAGCCCGCGTGAGGAGGCGGCCATCGCCGCAACGCCGGCGAAGGGCAGGCACGCGATCACGGCCAGCAGCGCGATCCCGACGCGCCGCCGTGTCTGCGCGGCGACCTCGACGCGGTCCATCCCGGCCGCGGCAGCGAATCCGGCCAGCGTGAGGAAGGCCAGCAGCAGCACCAGCATCAGCCCGAAGCCGTGGCCGGCGGCGATCCGGGACGACAGCGATGCCTGGTCGTGGGTGATCGCGTGGGTGGCGAATGCCCACGCTGCTCCCACCGCGCCACCGGCGGCGCCGACCGACAGCACCAGGGCGCCGCGCAGCCGCAGCGGCACGATCGCGAACCACAGCGCCAGCCCCAGCACGGCCACCAGCAGCGCCCCGCGGGAATAGGAGAGCAGCAGGGCGATCACCAGCACGGCGATGGCCGGCACGGCCAACGCCCGCAGGGCACCGCTTCCATCGCGCCTGCTTCCCGCCCACAGCAGGGCGGGAAGACCGAGCGCCGCCATCAGGCCGACCGCGTTCCAGTAGTCGAACGGCGCCCGCAGCCGCCCCAGGACCTCGGACGGGTCGAGCGTGCCCGGGAAGACCTTGACCAGCAGCGCGTAGCCGCACACGATCGTGGCCGCGATGCCGATCCCTCCCACCAGCGCCGACCAGCGCATCGGGATCAGGCGCGACAGGGCGAGCGCGCCCCCGAACGCGGCGAGATAGGAGATCGTCCGGTTGGCCTCCACCCAGGAATCGGCGGGCTGCACCGACCAGGAGATGGAAAGGGTGGTCAGAGCAGCCAGGGCCGCGAACAGCAGCAGCGCCGCTGCACCCCAGATCCGACCGGGCGCCGAGAGCAGCAGCGCGGCGATCCCGAGCCCCGCTCCGGCGAACACGATCGCGATCTCGGTCCAGGTGTTGGGGGCGAGGTTGACGCCTCCGGTGGTCACGAAGGCGATCAGCGCCAGGACGGCGCCGATCAGGAGACCGAGTGCGCGATCAGCGCTGAAGGACCGGCGGGCGCCGCGGGTACCGGCCGCCGCAGCGGCCCGCAGCCGCGGGCCGATGCGCCTAGGCGCCGTGGCGAGCGACGACACGTCGGCGAATTGCGACTCCGCCGCCGCTCAACGCGGCGATCACGAGCAGGATCAGCACCACGATCAGCGGCGCGGGCAGTGAGCGAAGGCTCGATCCGGCGTTGACCCCGGCGCTTCCGGGGCTGACGGTGCTGCCATCGAGCTGGACCGGATTCGGGGAGCCGGGGCTCGACGCGACAGCGTCGGCCGGCGTGGAATAGACGCCGCGGGTGGAAACCGCGGAGCCGCCGAGGCCGTAGCCGCGCGAGCCGGAGTGTCCCGGTGAGCCGGCGCCGCCGGAGCCCGACGTGCCTCCGCCGCCCAGGGAACCGCCTCTGCCCCCGGAACCGCCGGAGTTCTTGCCCCCGGCCGCCGCGGAGGCCAGCAGCGCCCGCCGAACCACGTCGTAGCAGTTCGTGTACTCCTTGACGTCGGCCCCCATGCCGTTCAGGGCGCTCTGCAGATCACCGCGCGAGTAGTGCCCGGTCAGGTGACCGTTGGCGTTGCAATCGGCGATCACCTGACTGGAGCTGGCCAGGGCCGGGGCTGCTGTGAGCAACCCCGAGGCAGACACGGCCAGGCTGGCCAGAAGCGTTATCAGCAGGTTCAGCTTTCGCATGATCTCTCGCGGCGGCGCCGCTTCCTCACCTCCGTCCGCTGTTCGAGGGTAGCAATCGAGTCGGATCGACGCTTTCAACGAGCGCGCACCCGTGGAAGTTTCGCAGTTGACCCGGAACCATCGCCGGCGGGAATCTCCGAACGGGCCGCGCTGGCGGCGGAGGCCCGGGACCGGGGGCGGCCTCCGCCGACCAGGACCAGCGCGGCATAAGGTGCCACAGGCCCGGCGCACCAGGCCCGCGAAAAGCACCTCGGCCAGCTGAATGCCCAAGATGTCCGCTGTCTAAACGTGCCCGGATCCGGCGCCGGGCAGGACGTGTCCGTACGCGGACATCGTCTCCTCTCCGCACCGCTCCCAGGTGAACCCGCGCGCCACGGTCAGGCGGGCCTGGCGCCCCAGCTCGGCGCGCTCGGAGGGCGCCGACAGCAGCGCCTCGATCCGGTCCGCCAGACCGGGCACGTCGCCGGGCTCGACGAGCACCATCCCCTGGCCGGCGGCCGCGATCTCCTGCGGCCCGTCCACACCCCGGCAGCCGATCGCGGGGACCCCGCCGGCCATCGCCTCCACGTAGGCGACGCCGAACGCCTCATCGACGCTCGGCAGCACGAAGAGGTCGGCCGCCCGGGCCCGCGCGATGGCCTGCTCATGGGGCAGCGATCCGAGCAGCTCGACGTTTCGCTCGACTCCCAGTGAGCGCGCCAGAGCCGCCAGCGGCGCCCGCTCAGGACCGTCGCCGACGATCACGTAGCGCAGATCGGGATGGCGCTGGAGCAGCGCCGGCAGCGCGGCGATCACGTCGCGGTGGCGCTTGCGCGCGATCAGGTGCCCCACGGTGACCAGGACGGGCGGAGCCCCGCCGATCCGTTCCCGGTTCCCGGGCGCCGGCGGCAGGTCGGCTCCCAGGTGCACCACCCGCGTCGCGCGCGCCCCGTGCTGCTCGCAGCGCCGGGCGGTGCCGGCGCTGTTGGCCAGCACCAGCCGCGCGTGAGCGAGCGTCGCCGCAACCGTGCGCGAGCCGACCCTCCGCGCCGTCACGGCATAGACGTCGCCACCGTGGACGGAGACGATCAGCGGTGCCTCGGGCGCGGCCCGGCGGACGGCATCGCCGGCGGGGACGGCGTAATGGGCGTGGACCAGCTCGAACGGAAATCGCCGCCGCAGCCCGTGCAGGGCCAGCGCGAGTGAGGGCGCCGCCCAGGCTCCCCAGGCGCCGTAACTCCACGGCCGCGGCGGCGAGAGGTAGCGCACGTACTCGATCTCGATGCCGTCCAGCCGCGCCCTGCCCGGTTGCCGTAGCGCCTCGTGCAGCGCGCCCAGATCGGCCGTTCGCAGGGCGGCGAGCGGGGGGATCGGCCGGTGCAGCACCAGCACCCGCACCTCGGCGCCGGCGTCGCGCGCGGCCACGGCCTGGCGGTGCGCCCAGATCCCGAGCACGGGATCGGCGGCGCGGGGGTAGTACTCGGCGACGACGAGCACCTTCACGGCCGGACCGTCCCGGTCATCGCCACGATCGATGCGTGACCAGCGTTCGCCGCGCCTCGGCGGCGCGGGTGTAGGCCCGGTCGGCGAGGAACGCGCGGGCCTCGTCGATGGCTCCCTGGCGGTTGTACGAGCTCGCGATCGGCCGCAGTCCGTGCCGGACCGGGGTGGCGTCGATCACGCCGAGCTTCCACCCCCGCTCCCGGGCCACCGCCGACCAATGCGCGTCGAGTCCCCAGCCGACCCGCAGCGGCGGGAACGGCAGCAGGGCGTCGAACGCGGCCGCCTGGAATGCGAACACGGGCCCGATCTCGACGAATGCCGTCTCCCTGGCCACGCTGGCGGTGTGGCGCCGCGTGACCTCCCAGGCGGCGTGGGAGCGCCGGCGATGCGCGGGCTGGGCGAGCCGGAACCCGAACCGCTCGGCCAGGAAGATGAACGAGTCCAGGAAGTCCCGCGGCAGCGATACGTCATCGTCGATCACCAGCAGCCAGTCGTGTCCCTGGGCCGGGTGCCCGGCCAGCAGCGACCCCAGGTTCTCAAACTTGCCGCGGTCACCGGCGTCCGTCTCGGCGAACGTGACCTCGTGGCGGGAGCGCAACAGCTCGGTCTGCGCGGAGGCGAGCAGGTTGGGCATGTCGGTGCGCTCGATCCCGAGCACGAGCACCCGCCGCCGCGGCCACCTGGCCGCGGCGCGGCGCAGCCTCCAGGGCTCGAGCCGGGCAATCGCGACGGCGTCCTGGAGCACGTCGGTGGCGATCGCGCGCGTGGTCAGGCGAATCCCGGCGACCTGGCCGCTGGCCCCCGAGAGGAAGTCGTCCGCCGGGGACTGCGGCTCGGTCACCAGCGGCGGCCCGCAGGCCAGCGCCTCGCGCACCCGCCCGCTGGAGTGGGCGAACATCACCACGCCGTTCAGGCATCGCCGCCGGACGATGTGCCAGGCGCACCCGGCCAGCGTTCGCAGCTCAGCTGCGAGTCCCGGCGCCGCGCCTTTGAAGGCGTCGTAGCGCCACGCGGCGCGGCCCCGGCCGTAGGCGGTGCGAGAGAGCGAGCGGAGGCTCGAATCGGCTGCCGTGCGGCGATGGTCGACCCCGGCCCGGGCGAGGTACCTGACGCCGCCGCCGCGGGCGGCGTAGCGTCGCTGCCAGTCCTCCTCCTCGCCGGAGCCCGCCAGCGCCTCGTCGAACGGGCCGATCCGCTCCAGCGCGGAGCGTCGCACCGCCATGTTGGCGCTCCAGACGAGCCGCACGTCCCGATCCTCGCGGCCGCAGTCGAGCGACGTGATCGGTGGCGGCTCACGACCGCATGCGCGTGGGCCGCCACCCTCCAGGCGGGCGCGGATTGGGCCCCCGAAGACGTCGCACCCCGGCACCCCGCGGGCCCCGGCGAGGTACGCCTGGAGCCAGCCTGGCGGCGCCTCGATGTCGTCGTCGATGAAGACCACCAGATCGCCCTGCGCCGCGGCCACGCCGGCGTTGCGGGCCGCATTGGCGCCGGAATGGCCCGAGACCGGGATCAGGCGAGCGCCGCGCCGCGCGGCCACGGCGCGCGCCGCCGGCTCGTCGCCGTCGCTGACCACGAGCACCTCGGCACCCGCCTCCTCGGCTTGAGGCACCACCGACGCCAGCGTGACATCCAGGTACTCGGTACGGCTGCGTGTCGGGATCACGATCGATGCCGTCGGCAGGTCTGCGGGCGGCGCCTGATCGGTCATTGCGGCGACACCGTAACGCACGCCTCCGGCTCGACTCTCCCGCCGCTCGAGACCCGAGCAGCACGAGAATCCGCTAGCGGCGGCGCTCGATCCGGCGGTGGTTGACCAGCTGCCGCGCGAAGCCCCCGACGAAGCGCGGGTTGTAGCGCAGGTAGCGGCGCCACAGCCTGCGTGGCTCGTGGGCCAGCCGGTAGGCCCACTCCAGCCCGGCGTCCTGCATCCAGTTCGGCGCCTGCGGGACCAGGCCGGCGTGGAAGTCGAACGCGGCGCCGACCCCGATCAGCACCGGGGCGTCGAGATGCGGGCGCATCTCGGCCATCCACTTCTCCTGCTTGGGCACCCCGATCCCGACCCAGACCACGTCGGCCTCCGAGCGATTGATCTCCTCGGTGACAGCGCTCCGCTCCTGCGCCGAGAGCGGACGATGGGGCGGTGAGTAACCGCCGACGATCTTCACCCCGGGGTAACGCTGGCGGAGGTTGAGCGCGAGTTGCACCAGGGCCCCCTGATTGCGGCCCCCGTAGAGGTAGAACCGATGAGACGAGGAGGCCGCCCGGGCGCAGGCCCGGGACATCAGCTCAGGGCCGTACACCCGGTCCCCGAGCGAGTAGCCGAGCGCGTTCATCGCCCACACCAGCGGTTGTCCGTCGGGCACGTTGATCGAGGAGTGGAGCAGCGCCGCGCGCAACTCGGGATCCTCCCCCGACAAGGTCACGGTGTGGACATTGGCCACGCACACGTAGCCGCGGCGCTGCCCGGCGACCATGTCCTCGATCCATTCGAGCATCCGGTCGTAGTCGGTCAACGCCAGCGGCACTCCCAGCACTGGCACCGTGCTCGGGGATCTGATCGCTGCCTCCAGGTGGTCTTCGGTGTGGTCTTCGGACTGCTCGGGGAACATGCTCAGAACGGTTATTGGTGAGTTGGCACGCGGTTGTAACTCAGCACGGTACGCATAGGAACGCAAAAACGCCGTCGCGGTTTCGTTGTTGGTGCCGGCAAGCGGCAAAAGTCCGCCCCGGGTTATGTTCGGTTTAGGCTCGTGGCGCTAAGCTAGGCGTTGACACGGAGGTCACCCTGGGCTCGCAAGCATGCCCCCTTTCTTGCGGGCCTCGGACGGCCCCCCAGCCCTATCAGGGTCGTCCTTTTGGTTGGGCCCGCACCGCTCCGAGCGGTGCGGGCCCGCCTCCAAAGCGGACCGGGGTTCTCTCGGGATCGATCACGGCTGAGTGACGCCCGCGTCGCCACCGCCCACTAAAGTGCGCGCGCAATGGATTGTCTGGTTACCGGAGGAGCCGGATTCATCGGATCGAACCTGGTCGACGCGCTCGTCGCGCGCGGCGACCGCGTCACGGTTCTCGACGACCTCTCCAGCGGCAAGCGAGCGAATCTCGAGCAGGCGATCGCCGGCGGTGCGATCCTCGAGGTCGCTGACGTGCGCGACGAGCACGCGGTGGCCCGCGTGTTCGACGCGGCGCGGCCACAGACCGTGTTTCACCTCGCCGCCCAGATCGACGTGCGGGTCTCGGTCGATGACCCGATTGCCGACGCCAACCGGAACGTGCTCGGGACGATCAGGGTGCTCGAGGCGGCCCGTCGCGTGGGTACGTGCCGGATCGTCAACACCTCGACCGGGGGCGGGCTGTACGGCGACGCGGACGTGCTGCCGACCCCCGAGGATGTCCCGATCCGGCCGCTGGCCCCCTACGGGCAGGGCAAATACGCCGCCGAGGGCTATTGCGACCTGTACTCGCGGCTGCACGGCCTGTCGGCGATCTCGCTTCGCTACGGCAACGTGTACGGGCCGCGGCAGGACGTCCACGGCGAGGCCGGAGTCGTCGCCATCTTCTGCGGCCGCCTGCTCCAGGGCCGCACGCCGCTCGTGTTCGGCGACGGGCGCCAGACGCGCGACTGGG